>JAKOSS010000547.1 GCA_029777145.1 Acidobacteriota bacterium
CGTCAGGTAATCGAGCCCGACGTCGACCATGAATTTGAGCCGGCGGCGAATCTCGATCAGCAGCTTTTCGGCGATCTTTTCCCGCTCGGGCGTCAGCACGAGTTCATCAAAGAAGACCGACGCATCCCGGATCGACATCGCGACGGTTTCGGGCAGTGATCGACCGTCGATCTTGACCGCGCGCGCCTCCTGCCGGAGACGTCCGCCGCGGCAGTCGGGACAGACCGTGTAGCCGCGGTATTTCGCGAGAAACACCCGGACGTGGAGTTTGTATTTCTTTGTTTCGAGCCACTCGAAGAATCCGGCGATCCCGCGCCAGCTGTCCTCGCCATCGAATATCGCCCGCTTTTGAAATTCGGCAAGTTCGCCGAACGGCACGGAGGTGTCGATTCCGGCGCTCTTGCAGTACGAGAGAAGCGCTTTGAGCGCCCAATGATATTGCGGGCGGCTCAGAGGTTCGATCGCGCCGTCCGCGATCGACAGATTTTCGTTCGGAACGACGAGCGAATAATCGACGCCGATCGAATTTCCGAATCCCTGGCACGTCGGGCAGGCGCCGAACGGCGAGTTGAAGCTGAACAGGCGTGGTTCAGGTTCTTCATAGACGGAGCCGTCGATCTTGCAGATGAAGGCGTCGGAGAAGTTTAGTTGGGTCGCTCCGTCGGCTGTCCGGATCGTCGCGGACGAACTCTCGCGGAAACAAATTTCGAGCGAATCGACGAGCCTGCGCCGGATCGAAGGATCGGTTTTCAGTCGATCGATCAGAACAAACGTTTCGGCGAAATCTTCAAACGAGTAATCGTCCGGCGATTGAAGTTCGATGACCTCACCGTCGCGAAAAAGTCGCGAGAAACCGTTCTGCATCAGCTGCAGGATCATCGCGTTGACCTTGATCCGGCGTGCCGACTTGCGGGCAATTTCGCCTCTGATCTTCGATTTCGACTCGCTTGCCGGGTCTTCCCGGATCGGAAAGAGTACGTAGAATCGTTGGTTCCCGGAGAGTTTCGCGAGTATGTCGTCGGCCGAAGATTCCGGCGAGTCCTTTCTAACTTCGGTTCCGCACGCCTGGCAGAAGGTCTGGCCGACGCGTGCAAAAAGGAGACGCAAATAGTCGTAGATCTCGGTCTGGGTCGCGACCGTCGACCGCGGATTGCGGGTCGAATTCTTCTGGCGGATCGCGATCGCCGGCGCGATCCCGACGATCTCGTCGACGTCCGGTTTGTCCATGCGCTCGAGAAACTGCCGCGCATACGCCGAAAGCGATTCGACGTAGCGGCGCTGGCCTTCGGCGTAGATCGTGTCGAAGGCGAGGCTCGATTTTCCCGAACCGGAAACGCCGGTGACGATCGTCAACTTATTGACCGGGATCGAGAAGGAAATGTCCTTCAAATTGTGAACGCGCGCACCGCGGACCTCGATGCTCTCTTCCTTGATTTTGGCGCCGGACTGCATAGACGGAAATTCTCTTGACTGCGAAAAACTTCATTTTAGCAAATGCCCGTCGCACGCGAAAACCGGGAATAAAAGTCGTTGCGTCTGGCATATTTACGGTATGCGTCCGAATGTTCTGATTCTTCCGATCATCGTCGCGATCACTCTCGCGGCGTGCGCGATGCAGACCGTCGAAAGCCGGAGAATCTCTGATTCGCCGGTTGCCGTTGCGCCGTCGGACGCGGTCACGCCGGTTCTCGTCGAACTGTTCACATCCGAGGGGTGCTCGAGTTGTCCGTCCGCCGAACGTGCGCTCGAGTTCATGGCGCGCGAACAACCGGTGCCGTCCGCCGAGATCATACCGCTCGAACTTCACGTCGAGTACTGGGACCGGCTCGGCTGGAAGGATCCTTTCTCGTCCGCACAATTTTCAGCCAGGCAGGAATACTACGGCGAGCGTTTCAAACTGGGCTCGGTTTACACGCCGCAGCTGGTCATCGACGGCGCGTTCGAGACTTCCGGAAACTCGGGTTCGGCGGCCCGATTGATCGCCGACGCGGCGAAGTTGGAAAAGGCATCGATCGACGCGGTCGCCAAAGACGGAATGCTCACGCTGAACATTCGGAAGATCCCCCGACACAAGGACTTGACGGTCTTTGTCGCGACGTATGAAAACGGTCTTACGGGTGACGTTTCGGCCGGCGAGAATCGCGGCCGGAAGCTCAGTCATACGGCCGTCGTCCGCAAGTTGGAATCGGTCGGATCGGTCGCCGCCGATCAAACCGAATTCGTCGCCGAACACTCGTTCACGATCGATCCGGAATGGGATCGAAAATCCGTCGGTTTGGTCGTTTTCGTTCAGGAAAACCAATCGCGCAAAATCCTCGGCAGTCTGAAAATCGAAATCCGCTGATCTCAGCTCAGGACGTTGATCCCGGCAAATCACGCCGGAGGACTGCAGTTTTTGATCA
>JAKOSS010000548.1 GCA_029777145.1 Acidobacteriota bacterium
GATCAATCAATACCTAATTAAAGAAAAGATTGGCGCCGGCGGGCAAGGGACAGTTTATAAAGCCCTCGACACGAAGCTGAACCGTACGGTGGTCATCAAGATACTTCCGCCGGAACTCACCGCGAAAACGGCCAATTTCAAGCGATTCGAACGCGAAGCCCAACTCTGCTCTCAACTCGACCATCCGAACATTTGCACGATCTACGATTTCCATGAAGCCGACGGTGTTTACTACATCGCGATGCAGTACATCGAAGGCAAGAACGTGCGCCAGCTCGTCGCCGGTCGTCCGCTCGAAATGCGGAGCGCGCTGTCGATCGCGGTTCAGGTGTGCGACGCGCTCGCGTTTTCGCATTCCCGCGGGATCATCCACCGAGACATAAAGGCCGGAAACGTCATGGTGACGGCGAACGGCCAGGCTAAGATCCTCGATTTCGGGCTCGCGAAGCTGATCCAGGACGAACCTTCCGGAAATTTGAAAGGTCTCGACCGGTCGGAGATCACGGAGGTCGGAATTCCCTACGGAACGGCCACTTACGCCGCGCCGGAACAAGCCAAGGGCGAACGCGCCGATCATCGCGCTGATATCTTTTCGACCGGTGTCCTGCTTTACGAAATGCTGACCGGAATCTGGGCGTTCCAAGGGAAGACGGTCGTCGACGTCAGGCACCAGGTACTGCACGGAACCCCGAAACCGCTGGCCGATATGCGGCCCGAGCCGACCCCGCCGAAGCTGCAGGAGATCATCGACCGGGCCCTCGCCAAGAATCCGAAGGACCGCTATCAGAAGATCGCGACGATGCGCGATGACATCCGCTCGGTCCTCAACGAAATCTCCGGTATGCCGGTGATGCAAACCGATACTTTTGCGCCGCGCCACATCGAGAACAACGTGATGAAGCGCGCATGGAACTGGATCACCGGCAAGACCGGCTCCGAAAGCTCGATCGGGCGGTCGCCGACGCTGTCGAGCATCCCGTCATTCGCGCCCGACATCTCACTGACCGCAACCGGAACGGAAAAAAAGAGCGTCGCGATCCTGCCGTTCAAGAACCTGGGGCGCGATTCGGCTTCGAATTTCTACGAATTCTCGCTCGCCGATGCCGTCATCACGGAACTTGCGCAGGTAAAATCGCTGATCGTGCGCCCGAGTTCGGTCATCGCGAAATATCAGGGTGAAGACATCGATCCGCGCGAGGCCGGTGAAGAGCTCGCCGTCAACGCGGTTCTTTCTGCCGGGTTCCTGCGATCGGGCGAGCGCCTTCGCGTGACCGCGCAACTGCTCGACGTCGCGTCGGGCGACATCCTTTGGAGCGACCGCATCGATGCCCAGGGAGGCGACATTCTCGCGCTTCAGGACATGATCGCGCAGCGGATCCTCGACGGCCTGCGACTCGAACTTTCCGAAAAGGAACAGGAGAAACTCGGGCGGCGACCGACCGACAACGCCGAGGCTTGGGAAGAGTATCTGCGTGGCCGCGACAATTTCGGCCGGTTCATCTTCCGCACCGTTTCGAACGAGGACTGCGAAGCGGCGATCCAGAACTTCAAGCACGCGATCGATCTCGATCCGAATTTCGCGCTCGCGCATTCGGGTCTCGGCGCCTGTTACGCGAACCGGTTCTTCAAGGGACTCGGTGAACCCGAAGACTACACCCACGCCGAAAACGCGTTCACGAAGGCGTTCTTTTACGATCCGAACGTCGTCGAAGCACGGGTACTCATGGTCCTGATCTACATGGCTCGCGGCGAGAAGAAAAAGGCCCGCGGCGAGATCAAGATCCTGCAGGAGCAGTTCCCCAACGAGGCGCCGCTCTACTTCGTTAAAGGCGTCATGCACCGGCTTGACGGCGAGTACGATCTTTCTCTGAAGTCGTTTGACAAACTGGGGCGGCTCGATCCGGCGGCACGCGTCGTCGCCGCCTACAACCGGGCCCGGGTGTTCCTTTACCAGAAGAAGTGGGACGAGGCGATGCGGGAGATCGAGAAAGGCAAACGCGTCGAACCGAACCATCCGATGATACGAATCTTCGAGGCCGCGACGCTTTTCCACCGCGGCGACCGCGACGCCGGGATCGCGATGCTCGAAAACGTGATCAACGAAAACCCGGAAATGGACGGCATTCGCCCGCTACTGGCGGCGTTCCTGGCGGCGGTCGGACGCGCCGACGATGCCCGTTCACAACTCAGCGAAGCAGCGCTCGCGCTCGCGAAATCCGATCACGACATGGCGTATTGGGTCGGCGAGGCGTATGCGCAACTCGGCGACTCCGATCTCGCTATCAAGTGGCTCTGCCGTGCGGTCAAGCTCGGAAACGAGAACAGGCCTTTCTACGAGAACGACGTCTGTCTCGAGCCGATCCGCAACGATCCGCGCTACAAGGAATTGATCGAAAAAATGGGGGCGGAAAATTAAGTAAAAAGGGAAAAGTAAAAAGTAAAAAAGGCACTCACTGCGTGCAGCTCACTGCTTACCGCTCACTGCTTACCGCTCACTGCTTACCGCTCACTGCTTACCGCTCACTGTTTGCTGAACACAAACTCATTGCATCCAAGTCCGACGCCTTTCGTCTTCA
>JAKOSS010000048.1 GCA_029777145.1 Acidobacteriota bacterium
CGCCGCCGAGAACGATCCCGCCCGCGACCGTCCGACCGTTTTCGTCGACGATCTTTCCGCCGACCGCGCCGATTCCGGGTTGTGAGGCAAAGCCGGCGAGTTCGTGGAGCCAAGCGTCACCGGTCGGTTTCAGATTCGCGTTCACGAAGCACAAAAGATCGCAATCGACGGATCGGGCGGCACGATTGAGATCGGCCGCGGCCGCGTCGGAAATTCGGTTCCACGTCAGGTTCGGATAGTCCGTCTCGAAGACTTGGCCCGGTCCGAACGCGACGACGCCGATCGTCGGCGCCGGATCGGGAAGTTCATACACGACGCGATTCAGGTTCCAAAACGTCTCAGAAACTGAAGCCCGAACGCCGGTCCGCTCGAAATGCGCCGCGATCACCTCGCGCGCACGCTCGAACGCGTACGGCTTCTCGTCCGGCGCGAACGCGACCGATCCGCGGATCGTCCGCCAGTGATAAAGGATTCTCGGGATATGCGTGATCCGCGATTCGTCGATCCGTTCCAATACGCGCAGCGCGAGATCATAGTCCTGACTTCCCTCGGTACCGAGCCGGAACCCGCCGACGGCTTTCAGCAGCTCAGTTTTGTAAGCGGAAAGATGCGTGATCAGGTTCAGTGAATAGAGAAGATCACGGCTGAAATCCGGCTTGAACTTCGGCTCGGACCGCCGACCGTTGGCGTCGATGAGGTCCTCGTCGCTGTAGATGAATTGGGTCTCCGGATGATCGGCGATCGTCCGCGCGACCCAAAAAAGCGCGTCCGGGGCAAGCTCGTCGTCATGATCCAGAAGAACCGCGAATTCACCGGTCGCAAGCCCGAGCGCCGTGTTTGACGCCGCCGCGATGTGGCCGTTCTCTTTGCGGAACACGACTTTGATCCGGCGGTCGAGCGCGGCGTATTCTTCGAGGACGGCGCGGACGTGAGGCGACGGACTGGCGTCGTCGGCGATGCACAGTTCCCAGACTTCATAGATCTGTTCGCGGACCGAGTCGATGCAACGCCGCAGCCAGCGCTCGTCAATGTCATAAACGGGAACGATGACCGAGATCAGCGGCGACCGTTGCAGCGCGCCGACGTCCGTCCGCGTCGCGTGCGTTTCGCGGGTCGCGATCCATCGCTCGTAATTGCGCGCTTCACGACGCTGTTCGAGGTGCCAACGAGACTTGCGCAGAAGTCCGCGGAGACCGCGTTCACGAAGAACGGTTACCGATTTTTTCACGAGATCATTCATCGCGCCGTTGTTTGATTCTAACCTGTCCGCTTTGCTATTTAACAGTCATTCGGCCGATGTGTTTTACTAAATGCGTTTGTTAGTGTTCAAATATAAGTTAAATAGATTCAACTGTTTAGGGGTTCCGCCTCCGTCCTTTCCGGGCTTGCGATCCGTAATTGGTTGAAACAATGGGGTTTTGTCCACCGCAGAATCGAACGAATTTGTTGAATCTCGTGTTTTTCGGCCTTGCATTGGTGAAGGCCGGATCGAGGCAAGCGATCACGATGGATTTCCCGCGAAGGCGCTTGGCCTGTTCGGAGCGGTATTGTCGCGATCGCCGATATCTCAGATTTGAAATTTCAGATCTGAGATTACAATTGTTCTTTCGAATATTGAATCCAAACCGCGAACGGGTTCTCTGACGCGATTCGGCGAAAACGGATTTGCTTGGATCGAAAAACCGCGAAGATTTGTAGGTCAGCTGAAATTGGTCATCTAGGGCTGTCAATGTCTATCAGCAAAAATACTACTGATAACGTTATGGAATTCCGTTGCCGAATCTGCGGCAATCCAGATGATAACCTGCCGCACACGATCCGCGAGATGGGCCTTGGCACGTTCGAGGAGTTCGACTACGCGGAATGCGCCCGGTGCGGGACGATCCAGATCGTCGAGATCCCCGATCTCGCAAAGTACTATCCGAAGGAATACTATGCGTTCGCGGA
>JAKOSS010000549.1 GCA_029777145.1 Acidobacteriota bacterium
ATCCGTGTCAAGCGTCAACGAAACTTGTATTCGCAAATTTCAGCGGAACCGATCATCGCCCGATCAACTTCATGATCGTTTCCATTTCACGGTCGATTCCGAGCCCGACATCCGTGGCTTCACGTTTCACGAGAACGTCCGGGACGACACCGGAATCGGGCTGCGGTTTGACCGGCGAGGAGAAAAAGACCGGAATGTCCGTTTCGATCTTCGAATTAGGCAGACTCAGGAAAAAGTAGTTTCCGCCGTTGATTCCCTGCCGGTTGCCGCCCGTCGTTTGCCCGACGATCGTCGCGAGCCGGTTCTGCTTCACGTAATTCAGAAACTGGAACGATGCCGAAGCATTCGAGGCGTCAGAGATGATGAAAGCCTTCCCGTTGAAGCGGTCCCGATACGGCTCGACGTTCGGATATTCCTCGAAGCCGGTGATCTCGAAAAAGCCGTCTCCCGCATCGCGGTACATCTCCGCCGGGACGCCGTTCACGATCGACGATTTCAGTTCCTCGCTGTAGGTTTTCAGATATTGCGACAGCTCCGGCTGCGCGGCGACGTTGCGGACCAGCCGTCGCGAACGGATGTACGGGGGCAGCGTCTTCGGCGCGAGGTAACGCGCCAGTTCGAAGCCGATGTCGGTGTCGCCTCCGTCGTTGCCGCGCAGGTCGATGACGAGATTTCTGACATTATTCGCGCGGAGTTCGGCGAATGCGTTCGCGATGAACTCCCTGAACTTGATCGTTTTGAGTTTCCAGGTGATCGAATTTCCGATTTTGAGATAGCCGACGCGACCGTCACGGATCTCGAATTTCCAGCCGTCGTCGTAAGTCGGCGTCGGACCGAAACGTTTCGCCATTTCGGCGGTTCGCTCGCTTTTTGTCATTGCGAAGACGGCGAATTTCGTCTGTTTTTTCGACGCAAAATCAACGGCTTCGATCTCAAAAATGTCATCGGTGACGGGAAAAAACAGCGGGAAATAGATGTCGAACAGCGCGTAGGTTTCGGCGTCCTCGCGATCAAGCGCGATCGAGTTCACGCGATTGCCGATCGTCGAGTTTCCATCGGCGGTCGTGACTGTGAGGAGTTTTTCAATGATCTCTTTGACCGGAACGCCGTTGATCGAGACGATCTCGCTCCCGACCGGCAGTTTGCGGGACGAAGCGTTCGCCGTCACGAAGAAGCGGCCGTCGATGATCGTGAAATAGAACGGCAAGTAGTTACGGCGATCGAGAATCCGCCGGCGCAGTGCGTCGTCCTGATTGTACGGATTGACGTAAGTGTGACCGCATTTCAGCGTTGAAAGCAGCTGCGCGACGATTGCAAGCAATTCCGACTCGCGGATCGGACCGGCGATCTTCGAAGCCGCGGTTTCGAATCCGGCACGCAACTGCGACGGCGTGATGTAGCGGTAAGCGCCGGGATGGATCGTCTCGAGCGTGCGCCTCAGGATCGCGAGATCCTCGCGGGCCTGAGCGGCGGAAAGCGTCAGTTCCGGAAGCGGATCGACGACGCGTCGCAGTTTCAGAACGTTGCGGAACTGCCACGGATCGCGGGTTTCTTTCAGGATCGTCAGTGAATTCGCGTCGTATTTGATCGTTTCGCGGATGCGCTCGACGGTGTTGCCGTCCTGACCGCGTCCGAGAACGACGATCTCACCGTCTTTGATTGAATCGATCGTGTACGCAAAATCGCCATCGTAGAATTTTCGCGCGGTCTCGTCGATCCGACGCGTCTCTGTCGAACGGATAACCTTTCCAAAATCGTCATAGGCAAACGAGATCTCAGCCGATTCGCCGTCGGCCGACGGCGTGATCCGTGCATGTACACTCAGCGTGACGTGTTCGCCCGAGGAGTAATCGTTGTATTCGAGCGTCCCGGTCCAGGTTCCGGCGACGGTCCGAAAAAGCCCGGCCGCGGGCGATTGGGCGCTCGTTTGAACAGCAAGCAACAGCGCGGTCGCAATGATGATCCATTTCAGTCGATTCATTATTCTCGTCCTTCAATTTGATTCGTTCCGCGGAACGTTTCCGAGAATAATGCGGCCGATCGTGCGGATTCGCCTCAAATCTTGATCTGCGACGCATTTCACATGAATTGAGACGTATCGACGGATTTGAGACTAACTTTCGCGACCTGATGAAACGAAGTCGGTCGGTGAGGTGCCCGTGAATTTCCTGAACGCGCGGTTGAAGGTCGCCTTTGAGTTGAAACCGCTCATCAAAGCGATCTCGAGCAGCGTTTCGCCGCCGGGATCGGCAAGTCTTCTTTTGACCTCATCGACGCGAAATCGATTGATGAAATCATTGAAGTTGACTCCGAATCCGCTGTTTATCG
>JAKOSS010000550.1 GCA_029777145.1 Acidobacteriota bacterium
AGGGCGCGACTTCTGGCAGTCGCCGATGCTCGGCCTGCACATGATCCTGCACGCGCTGATGGCCGGATCCGGAGTGCTGCTGGTACTAACATACTTTATGCCGTCAAATGTCGGCGCGATGACGGTCATCGGATACGGAACGATCGCCGCGCTGCTCGTACATCTTCTGACGCTCGCGATCGAACTGGTGACGACGCACACGACAGCCGACGCCGCCAAGACCGTGAAATCGATCGTCAAAGGAGAATTCGCAAAACAATTCTGGATCGGCATGATCGCGGTCGGGAACGTCGCTCCGATCGCCGCGCTTGCAACCGGGAATCCCCAGTTGTACGTGCTGTCGGGGATCTTGATCCTCGTCGGTCTATGGTTCGCCGAGGACATCTGGGTCAAGGCTCCGCAACGGATCCCCCTGAGCTAAGCTTGACGGGTCCGCCCGCGAAATACGCGAAAAACGCGAAACAGGATCTTTTCTTGCGTCAACCGCGGTTAACGTCGAGATTGACAATCATGACGGTTGGACATCTAAGCGATGTTTGAAAAACTCACAATGGAGACACTCACAAATGGAAGATCTGATTTTGAAGGACGAGGCGTATGCGATCCTCGGTGCATGTTTTGAAGTTTACAAACGCAAAGGCTGCGGGTTTACGGAACCGATCTATCAGGAATGTCTGAAGATTGAACTCGAGTACCGGAACATACCGTATGTGAAAGAGCCGATCTTGGAAATGCAATATCGTGGCAGAGTATTGGAACAGTATCTTCGCCCGGACTTCATTTGTTTCGACAGCGTAATTGTTGAACTTAAGGCGACGCGTGATCTTAACGACGCGAATAAAGCGCAAACACTGAATTATTTGAACGCAACAAAGTTCCAGCTCGGACTGCTCGTCAATTTCGGCCATTATCCGAAACTGGAATACAAACGCTTCGCAAACACGAAAGGCCGGATAGTGCTTTGACGGCAGTGGAACCGATGCCCCTTTTTCGCGTTTTTCGCGTATTTCGCGGGCTTATTCGGCAGGCAAAAACGAATGCAGAAACACAATCCGACATTGATCGAGAAAATCGCCGAGAAACTCGGCCTGATCGAGAATCTTCACGTTTACGATGAGGACGAGATACCGCATCTGAACGAACCCGGCGAGCTGACCAATTATCCGCCGCCGGAGAAGTGGGACGACTGGACCGAGTACGAGGCGACAAGCGGGCACCGGCGCGAGAAAAAGAACTACATGATCGTGCCGACGACGTGTTTCAACTGCGAGGCCGGCTGCGGATTGTTGAGCTACATCGAAAAGGACTCGCTGAAGATCCGCAAGTTTGAGGGCAATCCGTATCACCCCGGATCGCGCGGGCGCAACTGTGCAAAGGGCCCGGCGACGATCAACCAGATCAACGACACGGACCGCATCCTCTACCCGATGAAACGAACCGGCACGCGTGGGAACTGCGGATGGGAGCGCGTTTCGTGGGACGACGCCCTCGACGACATCGCCGCGCGGATCCGGAAAGCACTGCAGGAAGACGCGCGAAACGAGGTCGTCTATCATGTCGGTCGTCCCGGCCACGAAGGTTTCATGGACCGCATTCTTCAGTCGTGGGGCGTTGACGGACATAATTCGCACACGAACATCTGCTCGGCGGGAGCCCGTTTCGGATACGCGATCTGGCAGAACTACGACCGCCCGTCGCCCGATCACGCGAACGCTCAGTTCATCCTGCTGATCTCGTCGCATCTCGAGGCCGGACACTATTTCAATCCGCACGCGCAACGGATCATCGAAGGATTAATGAACGGCGCGAAGATGGCGGTCATGGACCCGCGCCTGTCGAACACGGCGTCGATGGCCGATTACTGGATGCCGACGCATCCCGGTTCCGAGGCCGCGGTGCTGCTCGCGATGGCTAAGATCATCCTCGAAGAGGGTCTGTACAACCGCGAGTACATGGAGACGTGGGTCAATTGGAGGGAGAGTCTCGTAGAGTTGAAAAAAGAAAGGGAGAGCGGGAGAAAAGGTGAAGGGGAGAATTCCCCCGATCCCCCACTCGCCCCTTCTCCCGTTCCCCCGCGCAGCGGAACGCCCGTTCCCGAATTCGAAGACTTCATCGCCGAACTCAAGCATCTCTACAGAGACTACACTCCGGAGTTCGCCGAACAGGAATCGGGCGTTCCGGCGGCGATGATCCGCGAGGTCGCGAGCAAAGCCGGACAGGCCGGGGCGCGGCTTTCGACGCACAACTGGCGGAGCGCCGGGAGCGGAAACCTTGGCGGCTGGGCGGTCGCACGGTGCCTTCATTTCCTCAACGTCTTGACCGGATCGGTCGGCACCGTCGGCGGGACTTCGCCGAGCGCATGGGGCAAGTTCAAACCCGCCGGATTCTCGAAGCCGCCGGCACAGAGGTTTTGGAACGAACTGCACTTCCCGAACGAGTACCCGCTGTCGCATTACGAAATGAGCTTTCTGCTGCCGCACTTCCTCAAGGAAGGCCGCGGCAAGCTCCAGGTCTATTTCACGCGCGTTTTCAATCCGGTCTGGACGTATCCTGACGGATTCACCTGGATCGAATCGCTGTCGGACGAATCGAAAGTCGGACTGCATGTCGCGCTGACGCCGACTTGGAACGAAACGGCCTATTTCGCGGATTACGTGCTGCCGATGGGCCATTCCGGCGAACGGCACGATCTGACCAGCTACGAGACGCATTCGGGAATGTGGATCTCGTTCCGCCAGCCGGTACTGCGCGAAGCTCTGCGGCGGATGGGCAAGCCGGTCGAATACACTTACGAGGCGAACGTCGGCGAGGTCTGGGAAGAGGATGAATTCTGGATCGAACTTTCATGGCGCGTCGATCCGGACGGAAGCCTGGGGATCCGCGAACATTTCAAATCGCCCTACCGCGAGGGCGAGAAGATCTCGATCGACGAGTATTACCGATACATCTTCGAACACACCAAGGGATTGCCCGAAAAGGCGGCCGAGGAAGGACTCGACGCGCTCGGTTACATGCGCAAATACGGCGCGTTCGAGGTCGAAAGCAGCGCCTACAACAAGAATCTTGACGAAGTTCCGGCGGCTGATCTCGAGGGCGCGACAATCGACGCTGCGAATGGCGAGGTCCGCAAAGGCGGAAAGATCATCGGAATCATGGACGGCGGAAGGGCACGCGTCGGATTCCCGACACCTTCGCGCCGGCAGGAATTCTTCTCGCAGACGCTGAAGGATTGGGGCTGGCCCGAATACACGGCGCCGACGTACATCAAGAGCCACATTCATCCCGAGACGATGGACGAATCGAACCACGAACTCGTGCTCGTCCCGACGTTCCGGCTCCCGACGCTGATCCATTCGCGATCGGGCAACGCCAAGTGGCTGACCGAGATCGCGCACCGCAACCCGCTTTGGATGAGCGTCGAGGACGGCAAGCGCTGGGGGATCAAGACCGGCGATCTGGTGCGCGTCTCGACGGACATCGGATATTTCGTCAACCGCGCGTGGGTCACCGAAGGCATGAAGCCGGGCGTCGTCGCGTGCTCACACCACATCGGCCGCTGGCGACGTCAGGAGGATCCGGCCGCGAACCGCTGGGCGACGAACCAGGTGAAGATCGCCGAGGTCGAGCCCGGCAAATGGAGGATGCGCGTCGAGGACGGCATCCGTCCATACAAATCTGACGATCCCGACACGGCGCGCGTTTTTTGGTCCGACGGCGGCGTCCATCAGAACATCACGTTCCCGGTCCACCCGGACCCGATCTCGGGAATGCACTGCTGGCACCAGAAGGTTTCAGTGCACAAGGCCGCGCCCGAAGACCGCTACGGCGACGTCTTCGTCGATACCGAAAAGAGTTTCGCGATCTACAAGGAATGGCTCGAGATGACCCGCCCGGCGCCGGGTCCGAACGGACTCCGACGCCCGCTTTGGTTCAACCGCCCGCTGCGGCCGGTCGAGGAGATGTTCTATTTTAGCAATGGTCCGCACTGATCGGTGAAGGAAATGCCGGCTGATTTGTCTTTAGAAAGCTGCGATCATCAAAGGTGGATAGGAAACTCTCCCCCTGCGGTTCTCTTTTCACCTGAATCCTATGATGTTTGAGGTGTTGGACGTTCCAAACAGACTCGGTGACCAAGAGTTTCTCCATTAGTATCCACCTTACTTTAGTTTGGCAAGTGATACCAATTCTTGGACGACATCGCGAATTTCAATTGCGAGTTTGTCAAGATCTTCTCTGTGCGCATTGTATCGTCGGCTGTGAGCCGATTTGTCTCCAATTTCTTTTAGTTTAGGAAGAGCCTTTCGAACTCCCCTTCCCAAATTCCAAGCCGTTTCAGCAAGGGTACGATCAACTAGGTCCCGTAGATGAAGGAAGCTATTGTCAGAGCCCTTGATCTTGTCCCCAATCGAATGGGATTCGAAACACTCAATAATCAGAGTCTCCAAAAGTCGTCTCAACATTACAGCACATGCGTCGTACCACCCTTTTGAATAAGTTCCGTTAATTTGATGAACTACACGTTCAATGTAACCTCGTGTTCCCCTAACAAGGCTAAAGTAGATTAGAAACTCATCAGCCGATACCGCGACTTCAGACGGCTTGGGAACATTGTCTCGTACCGACTTCTGCAGATTCGCCGCAAGAATTTGTATTTCGCCTAAGGTAACTTTTGACATTAATCATCGATGAAAGAACTGAGGTGTTTAGACATACTCTCGAAAATCTTATCTATTTGTTCCGATGACGTGTCGGGTGAAATATGAACTTGAACATCTATGTGAATCGATGGAAACCTCTTTTTTTGCGAGTTTGCGCCATCGGCTTCTCGATTCGAGTGGCTCCGAATGACAGACTCAGTAGCATCCTGTGTTCGAGAACTGCCATGCGCGTTTGCCTCGGGCCCGTTATGTGATTTTGTCTTTTTCTTTGCCGCCGGACGGGCATTCAATTCGCTAGTCCCGTTCGGATTGCCTTCAGAAAGAAGAAGGTACGTGTCGGCGTACATTCGCGCGGCGACTTCGCCAACTTTTGAGTTTTTCATGAACCAACTCTTGATCCGATCCCTCTGGCCTGAATCGGGTTCCGAGAACGCTTCAACCAACTCTGGAGGATATGTATTGGTGCGAATCTCCGAACAAACCGCGTTGTATTCGTCATCGTGTCGCCAACGCTCTAACAGATCGCTCGGCTTGTTGCTTTCATCGATTAGGCCCATTTCACGGAGCGGCGATAGCACGTTCGATTTTGCTGATAGCTCCTTCATTTCCGCCACTGAAATAATGAATGTTGGCGTAAGAATTGATGGAATTGACTGTTTCAATCTAGTTCGAAGTAGCCACCAAATCTTCCTTGAAATTTTTGGATAAGTTGATTTCTCGCTCATATCAGTCTCCTTAATATTAGCTTTAATTGTTCCGCCCCCGCCACTTGATAAACCGTTGCGCAAACTGCCGATGCGATCAAATCTCTTTCGTGCGGGAATTCGTATCTGCCTCGCCACTTTTCTGACTTCGTTTTCCACGTTTCCTGGGCTTAACCTCGACACCCGGAAAAACAACAGTCGGGAGCATTACTGGCCCAATTCCGGAACGGCTGCTCACAAGCAATAGCAGCTCACGTGTCGCACTAAAAAGTATCGACGGTCCGGTAATCTGCAGCAGTTTTTCACGAAGTTCTTCCGGACATTCTTCGCTCAGACCAAAAAAACCCAGAAGTGTCACCTTGAACTCAAACGGCAAAGATTTCGCTTTCGCGTCAAGTTCTACGGTCAGTCGGCATAACTTCTTCAGCGGGTCCGACTTATTTTGGCCAATCGTTACTTCCGCTTTCAAATCACTTCCAAGCAATTCAAAATCGGCGCTGGCTCCTTTCTTTGGCGGCTTGACCCGAAAAGACAACTCCTCAACGAAATAGTTCTCAAGCTGCAAATTCGCCTGGTTCATAGCATTTCTCCGTCACTACCCAGCCGGTCATCATAGATTGTTTGAGATTGCCCCAAATAGCGTCGAAATCGCTTTGGATCCTAATATGAAAGCGATCCGGATGAATCGTTTCGGCGAGTTTATCGTCGTAAACGTATTCCGCGTCCAACACGTCAGTCGCGCGTGCTTCGGGCATGTCGAATGCCAACGTAAATTCACGCTCCAACGCATTTCCAATCCTCACCAACGACTCGATCGTCAAATTCGCCGCGCCCTTCAGGATCTTGTTGACGTAGGCTCGGCTGACGCCGAGGCGTCGGGAAAGCTCGGCCTCGGTGATGCCGGTTTCCTCCATTGCAGTGTCGATCTGTTCGGAAAGCTCAAGTTTCGCCGCATCGATCTTGAAATCGAGCGACGATTCGGCCGACGCGAGCATCGTGCTGAATTCCTGTGCCGCGGTCATTCTTTTCTTCTCAGACATTGTTTTGTTTTTTTTCTTTGAAATAAGCATCTCGTACTTTGGATGCCTTTTCACGTTGCCTCGCAACGTCCCTTTTTTCGCTTCCTCGTTTTCCGCTGAATCCGTGGGAGCAAATAATCACATTCCCTTCGTCGTAAAAGAACAAAATTCGGGATGTTCTTGTTCCCTTCATTTCGAAGATTCCGTCTCCGAGCGGTCGCATATGATGATTATTCTTCACCGGTCCGGTATCACCGGTCCGTTTGATCAAGTTCATTAATCGCGCATAGTCTGAATTTTCATCCTGTCGCAATGCTCTCAGAAAGCCCAAAACGAGACACTTCCCCTCATCGACCCAACCGCGGATCTCAAATTTCCGGCCAGCGTAAATCGTTTCAACAGGCATAATGTTAACCTATAGGTTGACACATTGTCAGCTTAACAAGATTGAACAAACGCGTCAATAGCCTATAACAGTCTCTTCCTACATATCGGTTAATGATATTTCACATGGAAATCTGACAAGTGGCGTTAGCGATTGCAATTGGCCCGAGCATCCGATTGTGACTTCATTAATCTGATGGTATCTTTGGTTCGATCTGGCCTGAAACAAACGACGGTGAATCCACGTTTCCAGTTTCATGAAACATCTTCCGGCCGCCCTTTTCGCAATCCTTCTACTTTCGCTCGCCGCAATCGCGCAGGAAAAACACGATTCCGAGCTGTTCAAAACACTGAAATCGCGTGATTCCCTGCTTTTCGACGTCGGATTCAACAAGTGCGACATCGCGCAGTTCGAGGCACTGGTCAGTGACGATTTCGAGTTCTATCACGATCAGTCGGGCGTCACGCGATCGAAGTCGGAATTCATCAAGAGCATCCGCGACGGACTATGCAAACTCAGCTACAAGCCGCGCCGCGAACTCGTCGAGGGCAGTCTCGAGGTATATCCGATGTATGACAATGGAGTACTGTACGGCGCGATCCAATCAGGCGAGCACCGGTTCTACGCGATCGAGAAAGACAAGCCCGAATATCTCACCAGCACCGCCCGCTTCATCCATCTTTGGAAACTCGAGAACGGCGAATGGAAACTCATCCGGGCGCTGAGCTTCGACCACAAACCTGCAGAGACGCGAAATGCGGAAACGCGCACGAAGTAAGCGCCTGTCCATTTCGGATATTGGACTTCGGATTTCGGATCGGCACGTGGCGCAGCGCACCGACCTCGTCGAATGACCCTTTCCCGACGAGTGCGCATAACTCAAGGTAATGAGACTAAATCGAGCGACATCCCAATTCCCCAATCCTAATTCCCAAATGGAAGGGCTTACTTCGTGCGCGTTTCTGCAATGCGTTCCGCAATGCCGGCGCTGAGTTCGCTTCTTGCGTAAGACTTGCCTCTGACGATCACGGTGTCGATCGAATCGTAGGCCGCGATATCTTTCAAAGGATTTCGGGACACTATCACCAAGTTCGCGATCTTGCCCGTTTCGACGCTCCCAAACGACCGGTCGACGTTGAATGCCTTCGCATTCTCGATCGTCGCGGCGCGAAGGATCTTCTCCAGCTCGATGCCGGCTTTCGACCATTCCTGCATTTCGAGGAAACCGTTGTAGCCCGGCGGATTCGCATGCGAGTTGCTCGACGGCGAATCGGTTCCGAACAGCAGACGTGCGTCGTTGTTGGCGAGAAACCGAGCTGAAACGCCGATCTTGTCGACGAACCGTTGAAAAAACGCGGCGATCTCACCGTTCGGCTTCCCGTCGAAAAACCCCTTGCCGTATTTCTTGATGTTGTCGCGCTGCCAGTTCCCTTCGTCTGATCGCAACCACGCCAGAAAGTCCGGCGGATAAACGGCCGCGAGGTGCGGATCGTTGATGAAGTCGGCGACGAAGACGTCGCGTTGTCCGGCCAAGACTCTGAATGTCGGTTGATATCCGATACGCTTTTCGGCGATCGTTCTGAGCAACTTCCGGTGCGACTCAGGAAGCTCTGAGACGCCGAGATAATCCTTGAGCGCGCCCCAGTGCCACATTCCATGCGCGATGATCTCAATCCCGTTCTCAACCGCGAATTTCTGCGCGGCGTATGAGCTCGCGTGGAGCATCAACGGGATCTTCATCTTCCGCGTTTCGGCCGCGATCTCGCGCGTGATCTCCGGCGTCGGCATTTCCCAAGTCACGTCTTCAGTCCCACCGAACCCGTCCTCGTATGCGAATTTTGCGCAAACTGCACTCTGATTCCGAACGATGTTTCGGACGGCGGCCCGGGGAGTGTGCGATTCGGGCGAATCGATCTTTGGGAGCTTAACGTCCCCGTTGTACCTGTCGATTATGAAATTTGGGAATTCGCTCGGGCGTTCGTCCGGCTCGTATTCGGCCATCATGAATCCATTCCAAACTTCGAGCTGCGCTCCGCAAGTCAGGATCTCGGGCCGAGTTTCCTGATCCAAAAGCGACTCGACGATCTTCGGCGAGTGGTTGTTGAGGTCGATCAGCGTCGTGTAGCCGAAGTAGAGATAGCTGCGGTTCAATTGTCGGTAATATGAATCGGCAAATTCGGGATGTTTGCGTCGAAATCGTGCGTTCAAGCCGGCGATGTTCGCGAGATGAACATGGGAATCGATGAGTCCGGGGATGACATATTTTCCGCGTCCGTCGATTCTGGAAACGCCCGCGGCAACCTTCGGACGCTTTTTGCCGACGTACTCAATCCTTTCATCCCGAATGAGAACGTAACCTTCGAAAACCTCGGTGCCGTTCGAAGCGGGATTGACGACGGTCGCGTTCTCGATCAGCATGACGTCCATTGGCGGCGTACCGCCGAACGTCGCGAAACTCGAAAACAGCAATACTGCCAGCATCAACAAAGACGCGGTTGATTTTGTATTCATGGGTTCTCAGCAACCGACGGCGACTGGAAATTACCGCGGTTGAATTGAGAACGAGATTGGGATGACGAATGTTCACAACGCGCGAACTTAAAGATCCGCCTTCGAATAGATCCGTTTCGGCTGATCGTCGTCGATGCATCTCTGATAGAGCCTGGCGATCTTTTCGAAGTAACTTGATTTCGGGTGGAGTTCGTCATACCAGCCGTGACGGTCGACGATCCCGCGGCAGTCGATGTGATGGACGTTCTTGAATCGGTAACTATCGCCGCATTTCGCGTTCGCGATCCCGACCATCATTTCGTTGAACTCGTGGATCATGGCCTTCACGACCGTTCGCTGGACCTCCGGTTCGAC
>JAKOSS010000551.1 GCA_029777145.1 Acidobacteriota bacterium
CCCCGGACCGAGACGGTCACCGAGGGGTCGATCACGTTCGTCAGACTGAAGCGATCGATCACGTCGTTCGCGATGGACGAGGGCCTGAAGTACGATCCATTGTTCCAGCGCCATGCAAGTCGCGTCCGCCGGGCGCTCGAAGAATTCAAGCCCGACGTCTTTCACATCACGGGCCTGAACGACGTCAGCATCATGGGCGCGTATCTTGCGTGGAAGATGAAGCTGCCGATGGTCGGTTCGTGGCATACGAACCTGCACGAATACGCGGCGCGGAGAATGCGGACAAAGTTCGGGTTCTTGCCGAAGAGCCAGCTGCATTCGTTCACGAATTTCATCGAGCGGAAGATCCTTGATGGCGCGAAGCTCTATTACAAGATGCCGCAGGTCCTGCTCGCCCCGAACGACGAACTCGTCGAGATGCTTGAGACCGGAACCGGACGCAAGGCGCGGCTGATGATCCGCGGCGTCAACACCGAGATATTTTCCCCCGGGAAAAAGACGGCCGAACCGGGGACCGTGCGATTTGGATTCGTCGGACGCCTGCGGGCCGAAAAGAACGTCAGATTGCTGGTCGACCTTGAAAAGGAGCTGATCGCCGCCGGAAAGACGAATTTCCGTTTCCTGATCGTCGGCGAAGGCAATGAACGCGAATATCTTGAGAAATCGATGAAGAATGTCGATTTCACGGGCTTCCTCGAGGGCGAACAGCTTTCCGAAGCCTATGCGAACATGGACATTTTCGTGTTTCCGTCCGACACCGATGCCTTTGGCAACGTCGTTCAGGAAGCAAACGCGTCCGGCGTTCCGTGTCTCGTTACCGACCAGGGCGGACCGAAATTCATCGTGCGCGAAGGCGAGACGGGATACGTCGCCGCCGGTCTCGACGATTTCGTCAAGTATTCGATCGAGTTGTTAGACAATCCTGAAAAATTGTCGAAAATGAAGAAAGCCGCTCGTGAGTTCGCGCTTTCTCGTTCGTGGGAAAGCGTCTTTGACAGCGTTTACGATGCCTATCGTGAAGCACAACGGACGCTTGCCGAGAATCGGCGACGAAAAGCCGAAAAATTACAAGAAGTTGCAGAAACACCCGATGACTAACGAGGCAGTCCTCGAAAAAAGCGCCGCCGAGCCGGCCGTATATACCGTTGGACAAGCATGGAGAAATCTCGTGCAGAATCCGACGATGTTCGTCCGATACTGGAATTACAAGGGTGCGGTCCTTAGCGGACTGGTTCGCGCGCCGATATTCCTGATCACCTATCTCGTTGCCAAAGAAGGACTTAAACTCGCGATCGGAGCGGCCCTGGTGCAGTTCGGCTATCGCTTTCTGTTTGCCGGTCTGAGCGGCGCGCTGATCCAGTCGTTCCGCCGTGTCGAGCCGCCGTGGAAGGCGCTGCTGACGATCATGCTCGCGCTTCCGGCGTTCAGCCATTTTCTCGAATTTTGTTTCCAGTCGCTGTTCGCTTACCTGACGGGAACGACGAACCACACCGACGAGGCGATCATCCGGTCGATCTGTTTCACGATCATCTCCGCGCTGTTCACCCTTTTCATCATGCGACGCAACGTGCTCATCGTCGGCGAGGAGGAAAGCAAATCGCTGCTCCACGACGTTTTGCGGCTGCCGTTCCTGATCTTTGATTTCATCGCCTTTGTCCCGAACGAGATCGCCTCGATGTTCCGCCGCGGCGCGTATCTTTCGGTCGTCCTCGGGATCGCCGGATTCGGGCTTTTCTCGCAGATGCTCGTCTGGGCCGTGACGAACCGCGCATTTTGGACATACGGCGGCGGAAAGAATCTTGGACTGCTGAAGTACTGGGGTGTCGACGGGATCGTGGCGCTGATGTTGGCTATCATCCTATCGCTTCTCGTCCCGACGAGAAGTTCGCTTCATCGGACGAAACACTGAACTATGGCAGGACCGGAGAAATCCGTTCACATTACCAATTATTACCATCGGGACTCGGGAGGGATCAGCACGAGTTTCAACAACCTGCTGGATGCCGCCGCCCGACACGGGCGCGAAGTGCGCCTGATCGTCCCGGGCGAGTCCGACCGCGAAGAGCAGGTCAACGAATTCGCCAAGATCTACTTCGTCAAGGCGCGCTACTCACCGCTTTTCGACAAGCGTTACCGGGTGATCATGCCGTGGCAGTACATGGCGACGGATTCCGCCGTTCGCAAGATCCTGCTCGCGGAAAGGCCCGACATGATCGAGGTGACGGACAAATACACACTGAGCCTGCTCGGGGTGATGATCCGCACCGGCAACTTCAGGCGTCTCGGGCGGCCGATGCTGGTTCATTTCAGCGCCGAACGGATGGATGACAACGTCGAGTCGTTCGTCTCGTCGGGACGCGTCGGAAATTGGTTCGCGCGACGCGTGATCAGCAACTACACGTTGCCGAACTTCGACTTTCACATCGCCAACTCGATCTACACCGCGCAGGAGTTCTTCGACGCCTATTCGTCCGATTCGAATCCGCGCCGCTCGGAGCGCTTCTTCAATTTCTGCTGGCGATTTTTCAAGGCGCCGCGGATACCTGTCGAGGAACGTGTCTTCATCTGCCCGCGTGGCGTCAATACGGATGTTTTCCGGCCGGACCGGAAGGACGATTCGATCCAAGCCGCGATGCGGACCGCCGCAGATGTGCCGGCGGACGCCATCATTCTGCTTTATGCGGGCCGGATCTCGCCCGAAAAGAACATTTCGCTTTTGATCGACATGATGCGGTCGCTCGCAACCGATCCGGTGCGCGATTTCCGGTTGGTGGTCGCCGGCGCGGGCCCTGAAGAAGATTCACTCCGACGCGTAACCGAAAGACTTTTTCCGCGAAAGATCGTTCTTCTCGGACATCTCGAAAAAGAGACACTGGCGGATTATTACGCGAACGCCGACGTCTTCATCCATCCGAATCCGCGCGAACCGTTCGGGATCGCGCCGCTCGAAGCGATGGCGTCGGGCGTCCCGACAGTCGCGCCGAACGCCGGCGGGATCCTTTCGTATGCGACCGGCGACAACGCCTGGCTCGTCGAACCGACCGGCGAGAATTTCGCGGCGGCCGTCCGATCGATCATCGACGATCCCGACGAAACCCGACGCCGATCCGGGAACGCGGTCGCCACCGCGATCGAGAACAGCCGCGAACGATCGACCGACAACCTGTTTGCGACGTACGATCGCATGTTCGACGATTTCGAGCGTCGCCGGAAATTGTTTACTGACACCAACGAACCGCGATCGTTCGACTATGCTTCGCTGATCGCGGCGGAAAATGCCGAAGGCTAAAGACAACGCAATGTTTGAACTCGTATTTGCAAATTTGAAGGTCCGCCCGTTCCGGACGGTGATCAGCATCGTCGGCGTCGCGCTGGGCGTCGTGCTGGTCGTGCTCTTTACAGGACTCGCGCGCGGAATGACAAACGACATGGCCCGTCGCGCGTCCAACTGGAAAGCCGAGATCGTCTTCACGCGCCAGGGCGCGAGCGAATGGGAAAGTTCAAACGCGTCGGTCTCAACGACTTACGCCTCGAAACTGCTCGAGATCGACGGCGTTGCCTCAACCGTGCCCGTGATCCGCTATGTCGCGCCGAGTTCGAAAGGCCGTTGGGGACTTCTGCAGCTTGACGGCGTCGATTGGGAGCCGTTTGCCGCGATGAACGACATGCACATCGTTGCCGGACGCGCGCCGGCGGCTGCCAACGAGGTCGTTTACGACGAACGCCAGCTGCGCGAGGATCAGAAGAAGATCGGCGACACGGTCGATCTGCTCGGACGCACTTTCACGATCGTCGGCATCTTTGAACCGCCTTCGGGATCGCGCATCAAGATGTCGCTCGGCGCGATGCAGGAAGCCCTTGAAGCGCCCAACAAATGCACGTACATCCTCGTAAAGCTGAGGGACGGGGCTGACGTCGACGCGGTCGCGGCGCGGATCAACGAGATCCTGCCGGGCAACAAGGTGAATCTGACGCGCGATCTCGTCATCGACGCCCAGGAACGGATCCCGGCGCTGAACACCTTTCTCCGCGTTCTTGTCGGTCTCGGAGCCTTCGTCTCGACGATCTTTGTACTGCTCTCGATGTACACGACGATCACCGAACGGCGCAAGGAGATCGGGATCCTGAAATCGCTCGGCGCGTCGACCTCGTTCATCATCCGCGTGATCGAGGGCGAAGCGTTTTTGATCGGCGTTCTCGGCGTGGCCAGCGGGTTCGTCGTGGCGTTCGTCTCGTCGCAGCTCATCGCCCGCGGATTCGATCTGCAGTTCGAGTTCAGCCAGGGCTGGATCATCACCGCCGCGGCGATCGCGATCGGCGGAAGCCTCGTCGGCGCCCTTTACCCGGCATGGAAAGCGGCGGGGATCGATCCTGTGCAGGTCATGGTCAATGAATGAACGCATTTGGGATTTGGGATTTCGGATTTGGGATTTGGGATTTGGGATATTTGGGATTTTGATTGTTCGGAGTTCCGCCTTCTTGTGGACGATCGTGAGTTAAGTCCAGGTTAACTGGACGTCGAAAATCTTTGAACTTCTCCGCTGAATGACTCATTCTTTTTGAGTATTGTGGGTCGTGGGTCGTGGGTCGTGGGTCGTGGGGTCGTGAGTCGTGAGTCGTGAGTCGTGAGTCGTGAGTCGTGAGTCGTGAGTCGTGAGTCGTGAG
>JAKOSS010000552.1 GCA_029777145.1 Acidobacteriota bacterium
CGGGATCAGCGGATTGATCATCGCGTTGTACGCGAGCGACGGAAACTGGTTGACGTTGACGCCGAATTTCACGCTCTCGACGTGATATTTCCAGGTTCCGCTCAGGTCGACCGACGAGTCGCCGAGATCGAGCCGGACGTCCTTGTCCTCGCCGTACATTCCGCCGCCTCCGCCGTTGTCCGTGATCTTCACCACGACGACGTTGACACCTTCCTTCAGAACGCCGGCAGGCAATGCGTATTTGCGGTCGGCGTTCCATTGAGCGGTCGCGCCGACCCGCACTTCGTTGATATACGTTACGTCCTCGTCGTCGATCTTCGCGAGCATCAGCGTCGCCGGCTTTGCGGCCTGCGCGGCAGACAGCGTGAACGTCTTCCGGACCCAAACGACGCCGTCGGTCTCGCCGAGACTCTGGCCTTCCCAGTATTTCGGCTGGACGAGCGTCGGGAGTTTCGAGTCGTCGAGATCGAGGCGCATGAACGCCGCCGAATCGAACGGCGTGAGCGGTGATCCCTGAACGCTCTCGACGCGCTTCGTGATCGCGGCATCGATCGGGCCGTCGATCGAGTCGACATCGAAAACCGGCATCTTCGCGATCATGTCGCGGAACTCGGGGCTGCTTTCGAATCCTTCACGGCTGATCCAGGTTTCGATATTCGTTCCGCCCCACGACGAATTTATCAGTCCGATCGGAACCTTGAGCTTGTCGTAAAGATTCTTGCCAAAGAAATACGCGACCGCCGAAAAGGCGCGCGCGTTTTCCGGATCAGTCACCTGCCATTCGCCTTTCTCGATCTCCGTCTGCGGACGGCCGTTGATGTCGCGGCCGATCTTGATGTGACGGATGTACGGATTGTCGGCGGCCGCAATGTCGGCATCGGCCTTGACCTGCCCGAGCGACCATTCCATGTTCGATTGCCCGCTGCAGAGCCAGACCTCGCCGATCAGAACGTTCCTGATCTCGATCGTTTCGCTGCCCTTGATCGTCAGCGTGAACGGACCGGTCGCGGTCTCGGGCTTCAGTTTCAGCGTCCACTTGCCGCTTGCGTCCGCAGTCGCTTTGGCAGCTTGTTTGTTGAGCCTGACCTCGATCGACTCGTTCGGTTCCGCCCAGCCCCAGACCGGAATTTCGGAGCCGCGCTGAAGAACCATGTTGTCGCCGAACAGCTTCGGCAGGACGATCCGCGCCTCGGCAACGGCTGCAAGGGCGAAAACAACGAGAACGGCGGTCAGGATTTTTGCTTTCATTACTTAACCAATTGGAACTTGTCGCGCAGACGGATGTCCTGCGACGACGATCCGATCATGATCTCGAACTCGCCCGGCTCGGCCGTCCATTGGAGCCGACTGTCGAAGAATGACAGTTTTTCCCTGTCGATCGTGAACGTGAGGCGTTTCGATTCACCGGGCGCGAGCTTAACCTTCTGAAAATCCTTCAGCTCCTTCACCGGACGCACGAGCGATCCGACCTTGTCGTGAAGGTAAAGCTGGACGACCTCTTCGCCCGCAACCTTGCCCGTGTTTGCGATGTTCATGGTGGCCTCGATCTTGCCGTCCGCGCGCATCTCGGTCTTGTCGAGTTTCAGGTCCGAGTATTGAAAACTCGTGTAACTGAGCCCGAATCCGAACGGGAATTTCGGTGAATTCTTCAGATCGATGTAAGCGGAAACGTAATTGTTCGCGTTTTCGTCGCGCGCCGGTCTGCCGGTGCTGAAGTGATTGTAATAGATCGGGATCTGGCCTTCGCTGCGCGGAAACGTCATCGGCAGTTTCCCGGCCGGATTGTAGTCGCCGAACAGGACGTCCGCGATCGCGTTCCCGGCTTCGGTTCCGAGCCACCACGTGTAAACGATCGCCGGCACGTTGTCGGCGGTCCAGTCGAAGACGAGCGGCCGACCGGCGTTGATCAGGACGACGACCGGCTTTCCGGTCGCCTGCACGGCCTTGATCAGCTCTTCCTGCTTCCCGGGCAGGTGAATGTTGCTCCGGCTCTTTGCCTCGCCGCTCATATTCGAGCGTTCGCCGACGCTCATGACGACGACGTCAGCCTGTTTTGCGGCCTCGACGGCTTCGGCGAAACCGTCCGTCGAACGGCAATCCGCATCGCAGCCCTGCGCGTACAGCATCTTCGTATCTTTGCCGACCTTGTTCTGAACGCCTTCCCACTGCGAAACGACGAACTTGTCGTAATCGAGTCCGGGAATTTCGACCGACCAGAATCCGTGATTGTCCTTTTTGGATTTGACGTTCGGTCCGATGAACGCGATCGAGCCGACGTTCTTCGAGAGCGGAAGCGTTTGATTGTCGTTCTTGAGCAAGACGATCGATTCGCGGGCGATCTCGCGGGCGAACGCGCGATGTTCCGGATTGTTCATCTCACGATTCTCGCGATCCGGATCGGAATAGCGGAACGGATCGTCGAAGAGTCCCATCTCGAACTTTTTGCGAAGGACGCGTCGGACGGCTTCGTCGACGACCGCCATCGGGACTTTTTTCTCCCGGACAAGTTCGGCGAGACCGAACCGGTA
>JAKOSS010000553.1 GCA_029777145.1 Acidobacteriota bacterium
AACGCAAAAGCTGGTAAAGCCATTGCGGAATTGGGATTTCGGAATTCGGATGTGTTTGGAGTTCCGCCTTTAGGCGGCCGTTTGCGATTTCGGAATTCGGATTTGGGATCTCTGATCAACCCCGCCCCTTTCGGGTGAACATTACCGCCGAGGCGCGGAGACACCGAGATCTCAAGACGGCCGAATCCTGAATGAAATGCTTGGAGGTTAATATGAATCGAATTCTTCTCATTGTCCTCATTTTGATTTCAACGTCGGCGGTACTCTCACAGACCGTCGACGACCGCCGGCAGGAACTGCAGAAGCAGATCTCGTCGGGCCTCATCGAGAACCGCATGGCGGACGTCGTCAAAGCCGGGACCGAATTGGTTGAGATCGAGAAAGGTCTCGGCGAGGCGAACATCGCCAATTATGCGTTGGCGTTGACAAATCTCGCGCTTTGGAAAGAGCGATTCACCGGAACCACCTCGTCGGATCTGTCGGCAAACGTGCGGTGGGCACGCAATTCCGTCTCCGGACTCGATCCAAAAGCGTTCGAGGATCTGATACGACTCAAATCTGAGATCATAAGCCACTTTGAAGAGGTCGTCGGTCTTTATCGGAGCAAGCTGAACGATCCGATTCAACTCAGCTCGATCTTGTTGGAATACGGCGACTTTCGATGCCGTGAATCGAACGAGTACGACGATATGCAAACCGTGCCGGCGTTGCTTCGCGAGGCTCTGGAGATCAGGGACCGCAACAATCCTGCCGATTCGGAACCGGTCATCAACGCACTGCTGAGACTATCCGAGTGCGAATTCAATACGGGGAATTTTGCTGAATACTACGAAGCAAACAAGCGGCTGCTGGCGTCGATCGAAAAACGCTTCGGACCGGAGTCAAAACGCCTTCTCCGGCCCCTGATTACCTTCGAGCGCTTCCTCATCTTGACCGACCGGACGATTGAGGCCGGCGACGTTCTGAAGCGAGTCTCGACGATCACCGGCGGAACCTACACAAACTCAACGCCGGACGACATTGTCGTGTTGCGGATGGTAGGACGGATCGATGTCTCCGTCGGCAACAAGTCTTCGACGACAGTCGAGACGCGCAGCGGCATTTCGGTTCCGAATCCGGCCAATGCGACACGTAACGACCGATCCACCGTCACGTGGGATCAGCGCGGAAACATGTCCGTGGTTACGATACCGGGCAGTAGGACAACCGCCACAAACATCCCCGTTCAACAGGGCATCACGACCATCAGAAGTCGAGGTTTTACACAGATTCCCGTCTCGATCGTCGTGGATGCGACCGGTACGGTAGTCGAAGCGACCGCCAATATCACGAACAAATCGATGAAGAAAGCCGTCGAACGCAAAGTGAAGGATTGGAAGTTCCGGCCGTTGGTGATCGATGGCGTCGGACAGAAAATGCTGGGAACGGTGGTCGTTGATTACAGATTTTAGAACGCATTCATCAATTCGGATTTGGGATGTGTCTGCAATTTCGCCATCTCGATTTGGACTTTTGATCGGCGATTTGAGGTTGGTATGAAACGAATTTTCCTCATTATCTCGGTTCTGATTGTTACGTCGTCCGTGTACCCGCAAACCGTCGACGACCGCCGGCAGGAACTGCAGAAGCTGATAGCTGTCGCACTCTCAGAGGACCGGATTGCGGACGTTATCACGGCCGCGACCGAATTGACCACGATCGAGAAAAGTCTCGGCGACCCGAACGTCGCCAATTATGCGATGGCGTTGACAAATCTCGCGTTGTGGAAGCAGCGACTCGCCGGAACCGACTATTACGACTCCGCAGCGGGATTCGCGGGGTCATCCGCCGACGTTACGTTGTTCAGGGAAAAGGCCCGAATGAGGCTGGAGATCCGAAGCCACCTTGAAGAAGCAATCGCCCTTTACCGTTCGAAGATCGATGACCCGGTTCAGTTCAGCTCCGTGCTTTTTGAATATGGGAATCACAAATGCCGGCTGCCGATCGGGACCGACGATCTTCCAAAGCTCTCAGAACCGCTCCGCGAATCGCTGGCGATTAGGGATCGAATCTATCCCGGCGACTCCGATCCCGTTATCAACGTGCTGTTCATACTTTCCGAATGCGAATTCAACATCGGAAATTTCGAAGAGTATCATCGGGCGCAAACACGGCTTCTACCGGCGCTGGAAAAGAGATTCGGAACCGAGTCGAAGCGGCTGTTGCCGGTGCTCGTCACGTTGGAACGATTCCTTATTCTCACCGATCGTGCCTCGGAGGCGAATAATCTGGTGAAGCGGATCTCGACGATCGCCGGCGACGTGTACGGAATTTCTCCCGCGGAGGACATTGTCATGATGCGATTCTTGGGGAAGCGCGAGAAACTGCGCGGGCAAGTCGTCGAGCGCGCGTCGGTGTCTAACCGGAGAATCTCCGTCCCCGATCCTCTCACACCGGCTAAGGTAGGAGGCGTCTTCGGCCAACCCGGAATGTCGATAATCTTTTACCCGAACAGAACGATAGAGCAAACAAACCCTTCGGTCATAACACGCTCGCGATCGCCCAATTTGGTGGTGGTCGAGATCGTCGTCGACGAAAGCGGCTCCGTGATCGAGGCGAATGCTAATGTCCCGAACGCAAAGACAAAAAAGAAAGTCGAACTCAAGGTCAAGGGCTGGAAATTCCGTCCGTTGATAATAGACGGCGTCGGTCGGCGGATGATCGGGAGCGTGCTTGTTAATTCGTGACCTGAGTGGATTGAGCTCGGGACGAAATGCCGGTGAAAAGTATTGCCGCGACGAGCGAGATCGACGCGCTGATCAGGAACGCGGCTTGGGTTCCGAGCCAGGTCCACAGACCTCCGAAGATCAACGAGGCGGGAAAGACGGTGATCGAGATCGCGAGGTTGTAGAATCCGTATGCGGTCCCGCGCTTGTCCGGGTCGTCAACGAGATCCGCGACGAACGCCTTTTCGACGCCTTCCGTCAGCCCGAAATAAGCACCGTAAACGATGAACAGCGCCCATGCCTGCCATGGCGCCGTGACGAACGCGAATCCGGCGTAAACCGCCGCGTAAACGATCCATCCGCAGACGATTATCGATTTGCGGCCCATCTTGTCGGACAAATGACCGCCGAGCAGCGAGAAAAAGACCTTGCTTAGATGAAGCGCCATCCAAAGGATCGGGAGCATCGCGACCGCGATTCCCGCCTGTTCCGCGCGCAGCAACAGAAACGCGTCGGTCGAATTAGAAAGCGTGAACAGCGCGATGACGCCGAGAAGTCGCTTGAAATTCCCGTCGAACTCGCCGAGCGACAGTCGGATCTTGTTGTTCGAATTGAAATCGGCGGGCTTTTTCTCTTCGTGGACAAAAAATGCGATCACGAACAGCCCGATCGCGACCGGGATCGAGGCAAATAGAAACACGCGGCTGTAGTCGCGCGCCGACGGTTCGACCGTGTTCTCGGCAAGGAAATACAGCAGAATCGTCGCGCAGATCGGACCGAAAACCGCGCCGAGATGATCGGCGGCGCGATTGAATCCGAATGCGACGCCTCGCCGTTCAGGTTCGACCGACGCCGCGATCAGCGCGTCGCGAGGGGCGCCGCGGATACCTTTGCCGACGCGGTCCGTCGAGCGGACGAACAGCACTTGCTGCCACGTCGTCACGAACGCGAGCAGCGGCCGCACGACGCCGGCGAGCGAATAGCCGAGAAATACCGGGAGTTTGCGCGTGTTGAAGCGGTCCGAGAAGTAGCCGGAGAACAGTTTGAGAAACGAGGCGATCGCCTCCGCGATCCCTTCGATGACGCCGATCGCGAACGGCGACGCACCCAGCGTCAACGCCAGAAACGTCGGCAAGAGCGGGTAGATTATTTCGCTTGAAGTGTCGTTTAGGAGACTGACGAGGCTGAGCGCGATGACGTTTCCCGACAAACCGCGATATCGTGAGACGAATTTCTTCAGCCGATTGAGCATTTCAACTATCTGGGCTTCGTAGCGGCGGGTTTTGTCGCGTTCTTCGCGCCCGAGCCGAACATCAGGAGTGCC
>JAKOSS010000554.1 GCA_029777145.1 Acidobacteriota bacterium
AAGCGACAGCGCGAGCGTCAAGAAGCGAATCATTCCTTTTTTCATCTTGATTAGGGTCGGGGGTCGTTTTTGGGAATGATACAACCAAGGCCGGCACGGGCGCATCGTGGGAAGGGTCTTGGAAGGCGCGGGAAAGGCGCGAATCCTTTTCGCACGAACTACCATGAATTGCCGTTCGTTTTAACGAACGGTTCAAGATGAAATGAAGGCCTCGGCTTTAGCCGAACTTGGGCTAAAGCCCTAACCCCCTTGAGTTTATCTCGATCCGTCAGCTGAGGCAGACGGCAATTCACAAAGAACCCAAAACAAATGGGCACGCACTCGCTTTGAGGTTCTCCATCTCTAAGCCCAGAGACGGTGAACTCTCAGCGGATTTTCGGCAAACGATCCTTCATTTCTTCAAACGATCGAAGAACACCTTCCGGAATTTCGCGACCTTGGGTGCCACGACCGCCGCGCAGTACGGCTGCGTCGGATTGTTCTCGAAATATTCCTGATGATAATCTTCCGCCGGCCAGAAAGCCGTGAACGGGGTCACATCGGTGACGATCGGACTGTCGTAGATCGCTGCCTCTGTCACTTCCTTGATGATCTGTTCGGCCACGCGTTTCTGCTCGTCGTCGTGATAGAAGATCGCCGAACGGTATGAAGTTCCGATGTCGTTGCCTTGTCGATTGAGCGTTGTCGGATCGTGAACCGCAAAGAAGATCCGGAGGATGTCGGCGAACGAGATCTCTGACTCATCGAAGTCGATTTGGACGACCTCGGCGTGTCCGGTCGATTCGGAACAAACCTCGCGGTATGTCGGATTCTCCGTGTGCCCGCCGGAATAACCGGAGACCACGCTGTTGACACCGCGCAACGCGTCGAAGATCGCCTCGACGCACCAAAAACAACCTGCACCTAGCGTTGCTGTAGCCATAGTTCAGATTATTGCACAACGGGAGAAATGTATTCCAAACATGGGTAAAATGACGCGGCTTTTTGGTCCCGCGCGGGACACCGAATCTGCAGCGCCGATGGTTAGGGATCGCCGAAAAAGTCGGCGATTGGCACGTAAGTTGAATCGATAACCGGCAGGAGTCCTCGAGTATGCGCGAAGACAGACCGACGAATCGGGTGCCGCTCATTATGGCGTTGGTCTTGTCCATTCTGGTTTGTGCAGCGTGCGGGGACTCCGAAAACGTTTCGACTCACGCAAACCCGGCCGAGATCAAGATCACGGAAGCAAAGTTTCTGGCCGTCGGCGACATCATGCTTTCGCGCGGCGTCAACCGCGTTATCGAGCGGACGGGCGATCCGCTGATGCCGTTCCGCGGGTCTGCTGAACTGCTCGATTCGGTCGACTTCAGTGTCGGAAACTTCGAAACTCCGGTTTCGGGGAACGATTCAAAGAAGGGCAAAGGACTGATCTTCAACGCTCACGAACACGATCTTGCGGGACTTGAGAAATTCAGATTCCGTGTCGTTTGCATCGCCAACAACCACGCGCTCGATCAGGGCCGCGAAGGCCTGAAAAATACGATCAGGGTTCTCGACGAACACGGAATTCGACATGTCGGTGCGGGCAATGAACTCGCGGAAGCCTGGCGCCCGGTGGTCGTTGAGGTAAACGGCATACGCATCGGATTCATCGGCGTTTCGTACTCTTCGTACAATGACGGCGGAGCGCAAATGAACAAATTCGTCGCCCGGATCGAGGACCTCGAGAATCTCAAAAGATCGATCGCGGAAGCCAGACGCTCCGCTGATATGGTGATCGTCACGATGCACGCCGGCGTCGAGTACCGCCGGAAGCCGGAAGCGGCGCAGATAAGGTTTGCGCGTACGGCGATCGATCTCGGAGCGGACGCCGTGATCGGACATCACCCGCACTGGATCCAGACGATCGAAAGGTACAACGGCAAACTCATCTTCTATTCGCTCGGGAACTTCATCTTCGATCAGCGAAAACAGGACACGAAGGAAGGGCTGGCGATCAGGTTCACGATCAAGAAGAGTTCGGACGGAATCAATTCTCAAACCTCTCTGAGTTTGGTCGAGCTGGTTCCCGTCGTTGAAGAACGGCTCGGAATCCCGCGACCGGCGAACGATAAGGAGTCGGATGCGATCTTGAAGAAGATCGGCGAACCGGGCCGGCTTCTGATCACGGATTGAATTTATGTTTGCCGGGAAACTTTGCGATCGTGGCGGGCTTCGCGTGAGAGTTTTCGTGAACGATTCCTGCGTCAATTCTCACGCGGAGATCGCGGAGAACGAACTTGGCGTTACGTAAGGAATTGGCCGTGTTAGGACGCGGGGATCAGACCATCAGATCAGTCAGCGAACCGACCGCGTCGTGTTCGATCGGCGCCTTCACGACGCCGTTTCCGGGACGCATCGAGAGCGCCGTCCGAAGTCCAGCGTCGTACGCGGCGTCGAGTTCCGCGACAACGTCGGAAACAAACAGCAATTGGCCCGGTTTCACGCCGAGCTCGCGCGCGATCACTGAGTAACTCGTCGATTCCTGCTTTTTGCCTGTCGTCGTATCGAAGTATGCGGAGATGAACGGACTGAGATCGCCGGCGTTTGAGTATTTAAAGATAAGGCGTTGCGCGAGCACGCTTCCCGACGAGAAGATCGCGACCGATTTTCCGCTCGACCGCCAGCGTTCGAAGGCGCGAAAGACGTCCGGGAAAAGTTCGCTGACGATCTCGCCCGATTCGTAACCGGCCTTCCATATCTCACCTTGAATGCTTTTCAGCGGCGTCGATTTGCGGTCGACGTCGATCAGGAATTCGAGATAATTGACGACCGTCGAAGGTTCGGATTCGCTGTATTTCCGACCATAGATCTGATCTTGAAAATCCCTTTTGTACTCGGCGCGCAAGTCGGCGAACACGCTGCCGAGCGCGTCGAAGTGTGCCGGAACAAACTCGCTCAGACGCGCCTTTGCGAACGGGAAGAGCTTTTTGTGGACGAAATCGATCGGTGTCGTTGTGCCTTCAATATCAAGGAGAATCGCTTTGATCATATGAGTGCGCCGGGGCTGAAACAAAGAGGTTGAAACTTGGAATCGAGGCCGCTCCCGGTGTAATGCGGCGTCCAGCCGGCAGCATCCTGAAACAGTCTGATCGCGCGAACGGTCCGGTCGCCGCACAGATTGAACCAATGAAGCGTTCCGCGCGGAACGCGGATCAGATCGCCCGCTTCCATTTCGACCGAAACGACCGGACCGTCTTTCGGCGCGATATGGAACAATCCGTGGCCCTTGACGATGAATCGGATCTCGTCCTCATCGTGCCAGTGTTCCTTGTTGAACTTGTCGAGCATCGTGTCGAGATTTGGCGTCGTCGGCAAGATATTGATCACGTCGGCGGTAACGTAGCCGCCGGCGGCCTTCAGACGTTCGATCTCAGGTTCGTACGCCGCAAGAATTTCCGGTTCGGAAGCTTCGGGCGAGACGCGCGCTTCATCTGCATCCCAGCGTTCGTAATCGATGCCGATCGCCGCGAGCGTTTCGCGGATCTCTTCCGGTTCGGTCAATCGGACGTTATTTTCGGGGATCTCAACTACTGCCATCTTCGGTTCTCTCAGGATCGATCAGCTTCCAGATCTCGCTGGCGATCTCGGTCACTTGCGGCGCTTCCGCCGTTTCTTCATCAAACCACTCTTCGAGCTCGTGCTCGACAAGCGCGAGAACGTCTTCCTCACTCTTGCAGCTGTCGAGACGCGCGACGATCGTCTCTGCCTCCGGCTCATATTCTTCGGGATTGAACCCGAAATTCAGCGAAGCCGGATCCTGATGAAAGAGGATCGCCGTGACCGATCCGATCAGATGCCCGTATGCCTCTTTCTGCTCTTTCCTCGTCATCGAGGGATACTCAAAGTCCGCCCGAGAACCTCGAAAAGGAATTCGAAGATCTCGATATGACGCTTCGCTTCGGCGACGTCCTTGCCCCACGTGTAAAGCCCGTGCCGCCGCAAGTAAAGGCCGTGCACGCCGGGGTTTTCGCGAAGGACGTTGTCGATGACATGCGACAGCGCGATGTAATCCTGCGAGTTTTCGACGATCGGGATCCGCTCGCGGTGCTCGTGGGTCATCACGCCGGCAAGTCCTTTGAGCATTTCGTATCCTTCGATCTCGATCGAGCCGTCCTTGTAAAAATAGTCGGAAAGCACGGTCCCCCAAACCGAGTGGGTGTGCAGGATCGAGCCGGTATTGCCGCGCATGCGGTAGATGGTCAGGTGGACCATCGTCTCCGCCGAAGGTTTTCCAAAACCCTGAAGCACTTCGGCATTGTCGTCGATCTCAAGAAAATGCGTCTCGTCGAGCCCGCCTTTTTCGTTGCCGCTCGCGGTGATCGCGATCCTGAGCGGCGAATCGGCGACCTTCGCACTGAAATTTCCGCTCGTACCCATGACCCATCCGCGGCGGTAAAATTCGTAGCCGACAAGTGAGAGACTTTCCGATAGATCCTTGAAACTCATCATTTCAACTCTAACGAACGGCTTTGAGCAAAGCAACAGAAAATCGGTGGTCGGTGGTCGGTGGTCGGTGGTCGGTGGTCGGTGGTCCGGGAGTCGGGAGTCGGGAGTCGGGAGTCGGTGGTCGGTGGTCGGTGGGCAGGTTATTAGTTTTGAGTTATCAGCTATCAGTTATTTCGGAGGATCGCGAGCGCTTCGCCTTCTTTGACACGGATCGGACCGATGAAACGGATTTACACGAAAATAACCAAGATAAGAATCCGTCCGATTCGTCAGATCCGCGTCACGCGTCAGCGAAACCGGAACTTGCGAATTTCGGCGTTCACCGACACGGATCAGACCGAACGGAAATAGCCAAGATAAAATCCGTCCGATTCGTCAGATCCGCGTCACGCGTCAGCGAAACTTGTATTCGCAAATTTCAGCGGAACCGATCATCGCCCGATCAACTTCATGATCGTTTCCATTTCACGGTCGATTCCGAGTCCGACGTCCGTGGCTTCACGTTTCACGAGAACGTCCGGGACGACACCGGAATCGGGCTGCGGTTTGACCGGCGAGGAGAAAAAGACCGGAATGTCCGTTTCGATCT
>JAKOSS010000555.1 GCA_029777145.1 Acidobacteriota bacterium
AGCTGCGTCCCGAGATAAAAAAGTCCGAGCGCTTCGCCCGTGAGGTGCGTATTCGGGCTGTAATAGGTCGAAAGATACTTCTCGAGGTGCCGTCCGTCCTGATACAGAAACTTCAGCGCTTTGTGCAGAAGATCGGGTGTCAGGCTGCGTGAGTCGCGGAAGAAATGAAGCGCCCAAAGCCAGGAGATAGCGCGGAACGCAACCTCGAGACTGCTGACCCAATTCACGCCGTATCCCGGCGGATTCTGCTCCATCCAACTGGCGATGTGGCGCGCGAAGGTCGCCGCGTAACGTTCCTCGCCGGTCAGTAAGAACGCGATCCCGAGCGTGAAAAAATGCTGGTGCCGGTTGATCTCCCAGATGATCTTTTTGTCGCCTGTTTCTTCCGAGTCGAGTTCGTTGAACTGCTTCCAATGTTTGAGCGGAAGGTGTTTGCCGGAGATCGGCTCATAGTGCCAGTCGATCGCGGTTCCGAAGTCGAGGTTGAGATATCCGAGCAGGTCGAATTTGCCGTCGATGATCTTCTCGGCGCGTTCGATAACGTTCGCGATCGCCGGTCCGCGAAATCGCCTCCGAAACGCCTCGATCGTGCGGTCGGTTTCAGCCATCGACGGAAAGAACTTCGGTATCGAGGTCTGAAAAAAGCGCTCGAACAGGATCTCACTCGAGATCTTTCCCTTTCCGAAGACCGTTCGGTTGAGCAATTGCGCGAACTCGCGGTCGGACGGAAGCTTCGTGCCGAGTCCGAGCTGTTCCGAATAAACCGAAAATGCCTGTTCGCCGCGCGTCCGGAGTTCGGTCCAGCTGCGTCCCTTCAGTTTCTTCAGTTTGTCGATCGGATTGACCATAGCTCACCGGCCCGTCGCCGGAAAATTTCAGCAATTCTATTTGATTTTTCCCCTATAAAACTCCTAAAGCGTTGTAATTTCTAGTTTTTCGCCGACTCTTCGTTCATGATCGTGCGGAATCGATAGTCGCGGTATTCACCCGGCTCGCCCGCGACGCCGTCGATCGCCGCGAGAACCATGTTCACCGCTTCGCGGGCCGAGGCGAACCAGACCTTGAATCCGCCCGGATCGGCGCCGTGATCGATGATCGAGCCGAAGAACCGCCGCGCTTCTTCGCCGATGCAGGCTGATTGGTCGTGATCGAAGAAGCCGTGACAATAGAGTTTGACGAAGATCCAGTCGCTCTTTCCGCGAACCGTGACGTTGGCGTTCTTCCAGCGATTGAAGCGCGCGAGATCGGCCGGCTGATTCGCGACCAGCGCTCCGTCCTCGATTCGCGGAACCGGAATTCCTTTGATCCGGCGCGTCCAGTTGAACACCAGCGGCCCTTGGAAAATCAGCGGAAGCCGGACGCCGGTTTGGCCGATCCCAACCGGATCGCCGCGCCGGTGCGGGACTTTTTCCACATGTGGAAAACCGCACTCGTATATCTTGTTGATCATCGCGACCTGCGATTGATCAGGCGCCGACGGCAGCGTGAAATCGCCGTAACAGCCTGTTTCCTCGAGGATCGCCATTTCGTCATCGACGCCGCAAAACCTTCCGCCGCATGAGTTTGCGAGCGCCAGGTTGCC
>JAKOSS010000556.1 GCA_029777145.1 Acidobacteriota bacterium
CCGGTCGCCGGCGGCTGGTATTACTATTCGATCAGCATCACGGATTCGCTGAACGATTACCCCAAATTCGGAATCTGGCCCGACGGTCTCTACATGATGGCGAACGAGTTCGGACTTGGCTCGCTCAGCGGAAACTTCAACAATGTCCGGGCGTGGGCCTTCAACAAGGCGCAGATGTATGCCGGGGCGGCCGATCCGCAGATCGTTTCGTTCGACGCCCCGCGTGCCGATCAGAACGGCGGTTCCGTTTTCACCGCGATCCCGAGCAATGCGCGGCTTCAAACCGGAACGCCGCCTCCGGGCACACCGAATTACTTTGTGGCAACGGGCACATATACCAACGCACTCCAGGTCTGGAAATTCTCGGTGGATTGGGACAATGTTTACAACTCGAGCTTTACAGGAGCTTCGGTGCCGTTGGCCGGCACTTCGTGGATCGCGCCGCCGACCACCGTTCCGTCACTCGGAGGGAACGCGCTCGAAACACTCGCGACACGCTCGATGATGCAGAACCAGTACACAAATTTCGGCGGGAGCGAATCGATCTGGCTGACGCATACGGTTCGGAATTCGACCACTGCCGGCGTGTCCGCACCACGCTGGTATGAACTTTCCGTCTCCGGAGGGACCGTCGCGACAAGTCCCGCGCAAGCGGCAAATCACGAGCCGGATACGACCACAAGTCGCTTCATGCCGAGCCTCGCGGTTGATAACAACGGCAATATGCTGATCGGGTATTCGGCCTCGAGCAGTACGATGAAGCCCGCGATCCGCTATGCGGGACGACTCGCCGGAGATCCGTTGAGCACACTGCCGCAAACTGAAACGACACTGATCGCCGGCGCCGGCACCCAGCTCGGCAATTGCGGAAGCGGCACCTGCACCCGCTGGGGCGATTACAGCGCGATGTCGCTCGATCCGATCGACGGTTGCACGTTCTGGTACACGAGTCAGTACTACGCCGCGGACGGCCTGAACTACAACACGCGAATCGGTTCGATCGCCTTTCCGTCGTGCACGGCGACCGGCACCGGAACCGTGCAGGGCACGGTGACGACCAGTCCGGGCGGAAATCCGCTTGTCGGAGCGACAGTTCAGTTGGGCAGCCGCACGGCGACGACCAACGCCTCGGGCTTTTATCAGTTCACCGGACTTCCAGCCGGAACCTACAGCTATCCCGGCATCAAGGCCGTTTTCCCGGGATACACCACGAGCCCGAGGTCAACCGTCGTGGTCTCCACCGGCGGCACGAGCGTCAAGGACTTCGCGCTTCCGATGGCACCTGGGACCGGCAGTTTCGTCGATACGACCCAGGCCGATTTTTCGCTCGGCAATCCCGCCAAGATCGATCTCACGACGAGCTCGGGAGATTTGCAGCTTTCGCGCCAGAACCTTGATCAGGTCAGCGCCAGCCTCGGCACCAGCGGCGTCGGAATCACGACGACAACCTGGGGCGGGCAGACGTTCACGCCTTCAGTCACGGGCTTCCTGACGCGGGCCGACATCGCAATGTTCTGCAGCGGATGTACCGGGACGACGCCGAATCTGACGCTCTCCGTTCGCGCCACAAGCGGCGGATTGCCGACGGGCGCGGACCTCGCGACGGCGACGATCACCGGATTCTCATTCGGCGGAAGCGTCTTCTACACCGGAAACTTTGGGGCTCCCGTGTCGCTGAATGCGGGAACTGTCTACGCGCTGGTGATCAGACCGACCGCGAATCCTTCCGCCGGAACTTACGCGCTGACCCGGAGCGGCAGCAGCACGGTCGGTCAAAACGTCTATGCCGCCGGCGGGCGAGTCTCGGGCGCGACGAGCGGAACAGTCTGGACTGCTCCGACGACCGGCGGCGTCGTTACCGATGCGGGTTTTCGCACATACATGACGACGGCGTCCGGCACTTTCGTCTCGTCGCTCAAGGACTACAACCCGTCGAGCTTCGTCAGCCCGGAATGGACGACGCTGTCTTGGACCGCAAGCCTTCCCGCTTCGACGACGCTGCAGTTTCAGGTCGCCGGGAGCAACAATCCGGCGGGACCGTTCAACTTCGTCGGTCCGGACACCACGGCGGGCTCGTTCTTCACCACGAGCGGCGGATCGTTGGCACAATTCAACGGTTTGCGTTACCTGAAATACAAGGCGTATCTGACGACCACGGATCAGTCGTTTGCGGATTTGATACCGACCGTGTCGGCGACCGTCAATGACGTGACGATCGGCTTTACCCAAGCCCCGACAGCGGCAAACGTCTCGATCTCGGGCCGTGTGCTGACCTTCGACCGGCAACCCGTCCGCAACGCGATCGTCACGATGACCGATACGAACGGCGTCACGCGAACGGTACGAACCAATCAACTCGGAGCCTACCGGTTTACGGATGTGGCGGTCGGGGCGACGTATACGGTAGGCGTCGCGGTCAAGCAATTGACCTTCGCGGCGCGCGTTCTAAACGTCGACGACAACATCGCCAACTTCGATTTCGTAGCGGAACCGTAAAGAAACCGAAAGGCGAAAAACAATGAAGGCGCGGTGAATCCGTTTTGGAGTCTCCGCGCCTTCGACTTCTTCGTACTGGAATCAACTTTTCAAGGTATGAACGTTTGCAGGTACCATTCGATCAGGCGCTCGCCGAACAGCATTGAGACGAACGATCCGATCCCGAGATAGATCCCGAACGGGATCTGCGTCTGCATATCCTTGTCGCGGTCGCGGATGATGATCGCGACGCCGATCAACGCGCCGGCGAATGCTCCGACGAACAGTGTCAGGAAGGTCAGCCTCCAGCCGAGCAGTACGCCGACCGCGAACATCATTTTGACATCGCCGAAACCCATCGCCTCGATGCCGCGGAGTTTCTCCCAAAGCCAGCCGATAAACCACAGAAATCCGCCGCCGACGAGCGCTCCGAGCCCCGCTCCGGCGAGCGACACGAGCCAGGCCGGATAACCTTGCATCTGGAGCAACGGCGCGTGTTTCATATCTTGGAAATAAACTGCCCCGCCGATTGCCGGCAGCACGACCCGCGCAATAAGTCCGACGAAAAGTAGCGGAAAATTGATGACGTCCGGCAGGATCATGTGCTCGGCATCAATAAAAACGAGCGATACGAGAGTCGCGGTGAAATAGAGCGCGACCGGAAGAAACAGATTGAATCCGATCTGCCAGAATACGATGCAGAAGAGGACGGCGGTCAACAATTCGACGGCCGGATAGCGCCAGGCGATCGGCTCCTTGCAGTTACGGCACTTGCCACGAAGGATCAACCAGCTGATGACCGGAAGATTGTCGTACGGCTTGATCGCGGCGTCGCACTTCGGACATTTCGAGTTCGGGAAAACGATCGATAGTTCGTTCGGCACGCGATGAATGACGACATTCAGAAAACTGCCGACGATCGCGCCGAACACAAAGACGAAGAAATAGCCGAACGCATCCGGCAGTCCGGTTACGGACTCGAAGTTTGAAATCGAGAAGTTCATTATGATTCGCGGGGCGATATGCGGAATTGCTCTGGAAAACGAGCCTTTTAGATGATAAACGCTTTGGCTGGAATGTTAAAGAGAATTTTTCATTTACCGGACCCAGGACAGAATTCGAGTGCGACGGGCCCTCCCGGGGCCGGCCTCCCGACCCCGGTCTTTGTACATGCTCTACGCCCGTTTGACGAGACGCAGAATTACGATCAGTACGATGGCTCCGACCGTTGCCACGACGATCGAACCGATGAGCCCACCTCCGGCAGAAACGCCGAGAAATCTGAAGAGATATCCTCCGAGAAGCGCACCGATCACACCAACGATGATGTCGCCGATCACGCCAAACCCTCCGCCCTTAACCACAACTCCCGCCAGCCAGCCTGCAACCAGACCAATTATCAAGAACCATACGATTTCCATCTTTTCCTCCTTTATCAACTTCCCGGTGACGCGACGCTCCGTACAATTCCAGTGGTGTTTCAGCCGGCAGAATCGTACGCCGCCCGCACCCATTCGACCAATTCCTGATCGACTTCGTCGGTCCCGCCGATCCGGATCTTGTAATTGCACATCTGACCCGGCGGCAGTTCTTTCAGTCGATCCGTAGGATTGAGTCCTTTTATGTTGATGCCAATTTCGACCTGCGTGTTGGTCGCCGGACCGATCATGGCGAACTGCTTCTTCCGCCGATAACTGACATAGCCCTTCTTCGGCGCCGTCTCGAACTCGCCAAATTCCTTAAGCGTCGAAAGGAGTTTCTCATGGACCGGGCGGAGCGCCGCCTTCGGGCCGACGTACAGGCCGTCGAGAACATCGTCGCCCGCGGACGTCGGAGTGTCCACGGCATCGGCCTTCTTGGCGGTATGGACGATCATGTTGGCGTCCCCGTGTCCCATGCCGAGCGTCGTCTTCAACATCGACACCAGTTCACCGTGTTTCGTCAGACCGCTCTCTTTCACGATCGCGGTAAGTTCCGCGATCGACTTTCCCGTTCGTTTTTCGATATTCGCGAGCTGCGTCGCGACTGCTTTTTCAAGATCCATAAATCCTTCCGACCCGTTCAAAATGCGATCGAGGAGCCTATTGACTCCCCGATCATGCCAATTGAGTTATACCGCGCCCTAGTGCGGCATCGATTCAAACATGAACGCCAGCTTCCAGGCATCGCCTTGTTTGACATAGAAAGCCGTCTGATTGAGGGCTCCGTTCTTCTGGCCGTCGCACGTTCCGTCGGCATCACCCTTGAGCGTCAGAATTTCGACGGTCGGCGAAAGCGCGGAAGCGAATCCGTCAGAGACCGAGACCTTTGTGATCCCCTCGCACTTCATCGTTTCCGTCCAGTGTTTGACCACGTTGGCCTGTCCGCTGATCCAGTTGCCCATCGGATCGACCACCGAAAGATCGGAGGTTGAGATCTCGTTGAACTTCTTTGCATCCTTCGCCTTGAAAGCTTCCCAGCCGGAAGTGTGGATTTTGACGAGCGCCTCGGTGTTGGCGTCAGGTGTTTCCTTTGGCGCCTCTTCCTTTTTCGCCTCGTCCTTCTTCGGCTCTTCCTTCGTCGCCTCCGACTTGGCCGGAGCCGGCGGATTCTTCGGATCGATGATCACGTTCTCGCCGTGGTACGCGACCTTCCAGTCGCTTCCTTGACGAACCCAGACAGATGCGGCCCGAACGGGGCTCGGAATCTTCTCGGTTTTCCCGTTGCTGGTGCAACTGCCGTCAAACGTCCCTTTGTAGCTTAGTACGTATGTGTCCGCATCGATCTTCGATATCTGTGGATCTTCAAGCTTCCAGCCTTCCTTGACGTCGCACTTTACACCTTCGAACATCTTGACGGCTTCCGCTTTGCTCGAGCGCATGCCGTCCATGACAACCTTATCGGTCATGATGCCGTCGAAAAACTTCGCGTCACCTTTGAAATAGGCCTCGTTCGCCTTTTGATCCAAAGCGAGCAACTGATCGGCAGTCGGGGCCGCGGCCGTCGGTTTGGCCGTGTTCGCATTGGTTCCGCTGTTGGAAGTGTTGGTGTTTCCCGTTCCGCCGCAGGCACCGAGCCAGATCGACATCGCCGAGAACAAGAATGTTGCTAAGATCTTTTTCATAGTTCCTCCATTTCGGGGTCAACTGAGACAACTAAAACGCCCGCTAAGGCGTGGAAGAAAAATCACCGAGCGTTGTTTTTTCGCCATTCTATCGATGTCTGGCGATAATTCCAAGGCGGAATCGATCGTTCACGTGACTTCCGACGTTCAACGAGTATCGATCAAGCAGTGATCATTTTGCGTAAGGGGACCGCAAACGACACGGGTCTTCGGTCAATTTCGCTTCGCGAAGAGTCGCCGAACCCAGTACCCCTTCCACATCCATAGCCCCGAGACGACCATTATCGGAAGAAAAACAAACCGCACCAGCGGAGCATAGTTTGGTATTTCCTCGAAAGGACTGTAGATGTAACCGATAATCGGGATGCTCAATACAATGTGGATCCAACGGAAGATCGTGCGATTCGTTGATTCTTTCATATTCTGGCTGTCAGATCGGAATTTCGCCAACGGATTTTGAAAACTCGACGGCCGAAAGCAGATTTCCGTCGGGGTCGCGGAACCAAGCGACCTTGTCCCCTCCGGGAATGCTCAGGATACCGCGTTCATCGTGCGGGAATTCGGGAAATTTCTCAAGCGCTATTCCCTTCTCTCCTAACCATTTAACGGTCGCGTCAAGATCGGGGACCGCAAACCCGGCGACCGTATGAATTGACCGAGACAATTCGAGGACAGGCGATATTCGGAGATCCGCTCCGCCCACGGAATACACGAGCGCGCCCTGCGACCGACCCGAAAAGGCAAGTCCGAGAATCCCTGAATAGAAGCGCTCGGCCCGTTGTATGTCGGTGGTGCAGATTATCGTTTGGAGTCTTGAATTCGACAGCATGGTTCTCCGTACGGCCAGACACGGAAATCGTTTCGTTTTTGGCGAATATGGGAACATCCTGTATCCTTTTCCAACACACAAGGAGGATTTTATGGAACGCAAGACCGCGGACGAGTACCCGCAAGAACTTCTGGACCTTTTTCACGAATATCAGCACGGCGACATGGACCGGCGTTCGTTCTTGAACAACATCGCCAAATTCGCCGTCGGCGGACTGACCGTCGCGGCGATCTTCGAAAGCCTGACGCCGAACTTCGCCTGGGCACAGACCGTTCCGAAGGATGACAAGGACATCAAGGTCGGTTACGAGACGGTCGATTCGCCGAACGGGAATGGCACGATAAAGGGATATCTCGCGAAACCGTCGAAGGGAAAGAAATTCCGCACGGTGCTCGTGATCCATGAAAATCGCGGTCTCAATCCGTATATCGAGGACGTCGCACGTCGTCTCGCGAAAGCCGGCTACATGGCGTTCGCGCCGGACGGACTGACATCGGTCGGCGGCTATCCCGGGGACGAACAGAAGGGCGTGGCCCTGTTCCGGACGGTTGACGGCAAGAAGATGACGGAGGATTTCGTTGCCGCCGCCTATTGGCTCAAGGCCCGGAAGGACAGCAAGAAGAAGCTCGGCGTGGTCGGATTCTGTTTCGGCGGCGGAATGGTGAACCAACTCGCCGTCCGGCTCGGAAAAGACCTTGATGCCGGCGTCGCCTTTTACGGACGCCAGGCCGGGGCCTCGGACGTTCCGAAGATCTTCGCCCCGCTGCAGCTTCATTACGCAGGCAACGATCAGGGCGTCAATGCGGGGATCGAAGCCTATGAGAAGGCACTGAAAGATAACAAGAAGACGTACGAGATCTACATGTACGATGGCAAGCAGCACGGATTCCACAACGACACGACGCCGCGATACGATGCCGAATCCGCGAAACTCGCCTGGGACCGGACGCTGGTGTGGTTCAAGAAATACTTGAAATAGATCGACATTCCGAGAATTTCGGGGATTCCAGAATCTTGTGATAACGGAAACGGGAGTCACTTGCGACCCCGTCAGTGGCGGTCGGCCCTTTCTGCCGGTGCTCGTCCCACCAAAGGTCTCACCACAGCCAGCTCTCCTTCCAATCTTCCTCCGGCAGCCACGTGACGCGATCATCTTCGGGCACGTCAATTCCGCCGGCAAGCACCTGCTCCCGGACCATTGGCTCGATCTCAGCAAATGATCCTGATCGTGTCCCGATCCCCGCGCCGATCCGATTGTTGTGCCGGTCCATTAGACTGGAGGGCTTGCCTTGGAACTCCATGATGCCGGTTACGAGATCGACGGCTTTCGGGCTCAGCGTATGGGCGACAACGGCGCTTGCAAGGGTGTGCCGATACGCGTCGAGCGGACCGTTCTTTCCGCCAGGCAGTTCCGAACGTGCGACATGGTGTCAGAATGCGTGAAAAAATGACCCCCTAACAAGCGTTTGTTTTTGACCCCCCCTGGACGGCATTTTTGATAACTTTCGTGGAACGGAGGTTATCGGGAATGCTCGGAATGGAGGAATGGATGGAGGTCAAGGACTTGAAGAGGCAGGGGCATTCGATAAAGCAGATCTGCCGGATGACGGGATATTCGCGGAACACTGTCCGCAAGGTTCTGCGCGAAGGGGCGCCGAAGCGTCGGGAAGCGCAGAGGCGGGCATCGAAGCTGGACGCTTTCAAGGATTATCTGAAGAAGCGGTATGAGGAAACGGGACTGAGCGCGGTGCGGCTGACGGACGAGATCCGCGCGATGGGATTCGCGGGATCGCGGGACATCGTGCGGCGGTACTTGCGGGAGTTGGATAACGGGAAGGTATCGGCGAAGGCGACGGTGAGGTTCGAGACGCCGCCGGGCAAGCAGGCGCAGGCCGACTGGGCGGAGGTCGGATCGTACACGGAC
>JAKOSS010000557.1 GCA_029777145.1 Acidobacteriota bacterium
GAAAGATGGTGATCGCGACCCTTGAAACGCGGAGCGGCATCAGCGCTGAAGGCGTCGGCGACAATAAATAAGATCATGAAGAACGTACTGCTGATCATCATTCTCTCCGCGTCGGCGGTCTTCGCGCAGACAGAATCGCTGACAAACGGGCAAATCATGGAAATGAGCCGCAGCGGGCTTCCGGCGGCGATCATCATGCAAAAGATCAAGACCTCGGAAAACAGTTTCGACGTTTCGGTCAAGGCCCTGATCGAACTGCGAAACGCGGGTGTCGACACCGAGGTCATTGAGTTGATGATGGCAAAGGCGCCGACGATCGTGCCGGCGCCGAATCAGACGGTTCCGCGCACGGAATACTCCGAATCGGTGCCCGAAGAGAAATCGCCGCTCCTGCGGAATCGGACGATCGCGCTCGAGAAATCTTCGCTCAACCCGTCACGTCAGGCGCTCGAAAAGGAATTGCTGAAACGGAAGGAATGGCCGGCGCTTAAGCTCTCGATCGTGCGTTACAAGGAAGGTGCGGATTACTACGTCGAGATCGGATTTGTGCCGCTCTCGCTGGTCACGCATCGATATATTTACAGAATCTATGACCGGCGCACCGGAACCGTTATCGGGGCGGGCGAAACAACTTCCTGGGGATCGCTCGCAAAAAATCTCGCGCGTGAGATCGCGAAGACGCTGGACAAAACGATAGCGAAGTAGGAAGCGATCAATCGGACGGCGCGCCGAAGTTCCCGATCAGCGCGAGGCGATCGACGACGCGTCCGTTCTTGAGATGTTCCTCGACGATCTCCGGGACGTCCTCCGCGCGGACCTGGCCGTACCAAACGCCTTCCGGATAGACGCAAACGGCCGTTCCGATCGAACAGAATCCGACCGATCCGCACTCGGTCAGTACAACCGGACCCGCCGGATTGCGTCCCTTCGAAACCTTGCCGTATCTGAGCCCTTCGGCTTCGAGCCGCTGCTCGAATTCCCGCTTCACATCCGCCGACCCGACCGCCGTGCACGACTTCCCGGTGCAAACAAAAACATGCCTCTTGACCGGCGCCGAAACGATCGGAGCGAGCTTGCGGATCTGCTCCGGATCGTCGATGAATTTAGGTTCACCCATGCGCTTATCCTAGCCGTTCGCCTCGTCCGCGGGCAAGTTGCATCGTCCATAAGGATTATTTGTACCAAGGGCAAAATGCTTATAGATTTGGCTATCAATCGGCTGATCGATTGATGTATATTAGGTACTTCGGACGATGGCAGCGAATCTTGTAGTACACATTTCGGTCGGCAACGAGAAGCGGACGGAAGTCTTTTCAGACGACCGTCTCAGTATCGGTACGTCCGAAGGCAACGACATCCGGATCAACAGCCGCGACGTCAAGGCCGAAGGTACCTGGATCGAACTCGAACTCACCGAAAACGTCTTCCGCGTTATCAACATCCACCCGGAGATCCGCATCCTGAACGGCGGCGGACAATCGGTCCGTCGCTATGTCGCGATCTCGGACGGCGATCACTTTTCGATCGACGGATCAGACGTCGAGTTCTCGTTCTTTGCCCCGGCGGCCCGCTCATCGCTGATCACGACGCGTCGCGACTCGCACGTCGCGCAATTCATCGAAGAAGCGGCGATCGAATCCGCCGGATCACCGAAACGCGACGATGCCAAGGTCTTTCTCAAGGAATTCGTCCGTGAGCTTTCGAGAGAGTTCAGCACGACATCGAAGCTTGTCGCCGTCGTGCTTCTCGTCGGTTTCGTCTTGGGCGTGCTGTATCTTGGCTTTTCGGTGAGTTCCGAGCTTCGGAAAAACCGTTTGCAGGCCGAACAGCAGAGCGCGGTCATCAAGAAACTCGAAGAACGGCTCGGGCAAACGTCAGATCAGATCGGCGAACTCGACAAGACGAACAAGGAAATGATGAAGACCGTCTCGCTGGCCCCGAATCTGCGGGTCGAATACGGGAACGGTGTTTGTCTGATCGTCGGCGTTTACGATCTCGTCAGCAGGTCCAACGGAAAAACGCTCAGATATCCGCAGGTTCAGCCGGTCCAGCAGAATCCGTATGAGCCGGCACCGTCGGAAGACCAGATCCCTGAAGATCGTCCCGTGGGACTGACGACCGAGGGCAGCGGAACACCGATCGAGTACGATTTCATCGGCACGGGATTCCACGTCGGCGGCGGATTCCTTCTGACCAACCGGCATGTTCTCAAGCCGTGGGAAGAGGACGATCTCGTCAAGCAAATGATGCGCGACGGCAACGCCCAGCCGCGCATCAAGAAACTCCTGGTCTATTTTCCGAACAACAAGCAGCCGTTCCCGCTGAGTCTTCGACTGGCGAGCAATCGCGAGGATCTCGCCGTCGCTTCGATCGATCCGAACAACGTCACGCCGGACATGCCCGTCCTCCCGCTCGATACCGGAACGGAAGCAATGACCGTCGGCCGGACCGTCGTATCGATGGGTTATCCGAGCGGCCCCGACCGCTTGCTTGCCATGTTTGACGACAGCGAGGCGCGCAGCATCAACGCGCAGTGCAAGGGACTCCGGCAGTGCATCATCAATTTTCTCGCGCAGAACGGCCGGATTGTCCCGCTGCTGACGCAGGGCGCGATCACCGATCTCGATGCGCGCCGGATCGTCCACGACGCGAAGACCGCCGAGGGCGGATCCGGAGCGCCGCTTTTCGGCCAGTCAGGCAAGGTGATCGGAGTCAATTTCGGGATATTCACCGAGAACGCCGCGGCAAACATGGCGATCCCGATCAGCTTCGCGATCGACCTGCTGCATCGCGCAGGCTGGAAATCGCCCGAGGAACAACAGGCCGAATCTCAGAATCAGGCCGGGACGACGCCTCAATCGAACACGAACACGAAGGCGAACTGACGCGCCAAGTTAATTCCGGTTCACGCCATATAGGACTGCCCGCGAACTCCCGCAAACGAACACGAATCAGTCGCTTGCCGTCGAACGTTCACGATCACAGATCGGTTGTATCAGGCGTCGGTCGAAAGTAACGGAAAGCGATCCGTTTGGCGACTTCCCGATGATCATCTGAATTTTGCCTTGATTCGCGGGCCGAACTTGCTGACGCGTAATCCGCGCTAACGAAATTCACTGCGTCTGCATCTTTGATTTTTTGCCTCTGATTAATTAGCTTTAGACCTTACGCCGTGCGTGCATTTTCGACGCGGCCGAATCTTTATGGAAAGCCTTGTATTTTCGAACATGATGCACCGCCCGGCGCGGACCGTCGTGAGCGTTCTCGGGATCGCGATCGGCGTGCTTCTGATCGTGTTCACCGTCGGTTTGTCGAACGGTACCATGCGCGAGCGCGCGACACGCGAGGCGAACGTCGGAGCCGAGATCTTCTTCCGGAGTTCCGGATCGCTCGGGTTGAGCGGATCCGAAGCGCTCCGCTTGCCGATCTCGATGAAACCCGAACTTGAAAAAGTTCCGGGCGTGGCGAACGTCGTTCCGGTCGGACAGAATTCCGTGAAGGCCGATTCCGCGACGTCCAGCAGGCTGATCGACGGCGTCAGCTTCGACGAATATGCCTCGGTCGCGGGATTGCGGATCGTCGAAGGCCGGAAGATGAACGAATCCGCCGACGAGGCGCTGATCGACACGGGCTTCCAGAAGCAGAAAAAGCTAAAGGTCGGCAGCACGATCGAGATCTGGGAGCGCCCGTTCAAGATCGTCGGAACATACGAACCGGCCGCAGGTGCGCGCGTCAAGATCGGTCTTCCGGTGATGCAGAATCAACTTGGGTCGGAGGGCAAGGTCACGGCATTCCTCGTCAAGATCAAACCCGGCGAAACCGCCGACGGTGTCGCCGAGCGACTCTCCGAGGCCTTTCCGAACAATCAGATCATCCTCACGTCGCAGCTCGAAGAACTCTACATGCAGAGCATTCCCGCGCTCAACGTCTTTCTAAACGTCTTTATCGGTGTCGCGGCGGTCATCTCGGCGCTCGTCATCTTGCTGACGATGTACACGACCGTCACCGAACGCACCCGCCAGATCGGGATCATGAAATCGCTCGGGATGAGCAATCCGCAGATCGCCGCGACGATCGCCAAAGAAGCGCTGATGATCAGTTTTTGCGGGATCGTCGCCGGTGTATTGCTGACGGTTCTGCTGCGTTTCGCGCTCACGCGGATCACGACGCTCGAGGTCGAGATCAGCCCCGTCGTTATCGGGATCACAATGGTCGTCGGGCTTCTCGGAGGCGTCCTCGGTGCGATCTATCCCGCGCTCAAGGCGGCCCGCCTCGACGCCGTCGAAGCACTCAGCTACGAATAAGGTAAGAGGACTCATCTTTGCAACATGCCGACTGCATCCGTGTAGGTGCGAAACTCAAGTTGGGTATACCTCAACTGCATCCGTGCGGGTTCAAAACTCAAGTTCGGTATGCCAAAACTCAAGTTCGGCATGCCAAAACTCAACTTCGGTATGCCAAAACTCAAGTTCGGTATGCCAAAACTCAAGTTGGGTGTACCTCAATTGCATCCGTGCGGGTTGAAAACTAAAGTTCGGCATGCCAAAACTCAAGTTCGGCATGCCAAAACTCAACTTCGGTATGCCAAAACTCAAGTTCGGCATGCCAAAACTCAAGTTCGGTATGCCAAAACTCAAGTTTGGTATGCCAAAACACTAGTGTCCAATTAAAAGTCGAATAGATTCAACTGTTTAGGAGAATCGATCTCGAACTTGGCGATTGGCTTTTCGCTAAGTAGTTGAAAAAGCGACTGTTTACTGAAAGCGTTCGTCGAGATGATCTGAAGGATTTCGTTCATGCTTCGATCTATCTTGAGCCGCTTTCTGACGATCGCGACGGTCAGATAAGCGCAGA
>JAKOSS010000049.1 GCA_029777145.1 Acidobacteriota bacterium
CAGCAGCCAGTAGCACGCCGCTCCGAACAGAAGCGCGGCGATCACCGCCGTCACGTAGTATCCAAAATTGAGCGCGGCCATCGGGTTCTTCGTGTCGTCCTTGGTGCGGACGACCATCACGCCGATGATCGAGGCGATGATGCAGAGCGCGCTGACGACGAGCGGGAACAGGATCACGCCGAGCTGCTGCGTCGGATTGAAAAGCTTGGCGTTCGCCGCGAAGAGCGACGCACCGAGGATCAACGCACCGATGTTCTCGGCAGCGGTCGATTCGAAAAGGTCGGCTCCACGGCCGGCGCAGTCGCCGACATTGTCGCCGACGAGGTCAGCGATAACGGCGGGGTTGCGCGGATCGTCTTCGGGAATCCCGGCCTCGACCTTGCCGACGAGGTCGGCGCCGACGTCGGCGGCTTTGGTGTAAATACCGCCTCCGAGCTGCGCGAACAGTGCGACAAACGATGCGCCGAAACCGAATCCGGCGATCACGAGCGGAATGCTGCGCGCGTCAACTCCCGCCTTTTGGACGAGCAGGAACAGTATCGAGATTCCGAGCAAGCACATCGCGACGACGAAGAGTCCGGCGACGGCTCCGCCGCGAAGGGCGGTCTGCAGCGCGTCATTCAGCGAACGGGTCGCCGCCGACGCGGTTCGGATGTTGGTGCGGATCGAGATCCACATGCCGATATATCCCGCAACGACCGAACACGCCGCACCGAAGACGAACGAAGCGATCGTCCATAGCGCAAGCGGCATCGGCTTCAGCGGATCGGCGCTGCTCGCCGGACGGACGAACGCGTAAAGCAGGAAAAGCAATCCCGCGACGACGATCGCCAACGTTCCGATGGTTTTGTTCTGCCGGGCGAGAAACGCCTCGGCGCCCTCCTTGATCGCGTTCGAGATCGTCTGCATTTCCGGCGATCCCGTGTCACGCTTCATGACGTTTTGGATCAGGAAAAATGCAAACCCGATCGCCAACGCACTGATGATAAGAACCAGATAAAGTTCCACGTCAAAATCCTCTCAATTGTAATTTGTCTTAAAAGTGCGTGCCCTAATCGGCTGCGAAGGAAAAGCCTATAAAGCAAAAGGCAAATTATTGCCGATTTCACGGTGAAGATTCAAATGGAACGGCGCTCAATTATGCCGAATCGCCTAAATATACCGGATTCGGCCAAATTGAGCGCCAATTTGAGAGGTATTTCGATTATTTGCGCCGGACGTATTTGAAATCGTAGCTCACGGTCCACGTCTTGCCGTCATCGACCGAGGTTTCGGCGAACTGCCGGACGGTGTTCGCGTCGATATTGAAAAACGTCAGCTTGTGGAGCGTTTTCTTGCCGTCGGCCGCGACCGTCTCGCCGAGAAACCGCATCGCGCCGTCGCTGTAATTTCCGGCGTATCGCAACGCGCCGCCGGTCGAGCCGATCCATGATTGATACCATTTTCCGGTCGTCGAGTCGTAATAATTGATGCTCTTCCCGTCGGAACCGACCGTGCTCGTCCAGTTCTCCATGACGCCGCAGCCGTTCGCGAACGACTGGATGACGCTCGTTCCGGCCTTTTGGCCGCCGAGGTTGAGAACATCCCATTCGCCGACCCAGAAATCGAATTGCCGCGCCTCCGCCGAGTAGACGCACGGACGCTTCACGCGATCCGCGAGTTCCTCCATCTTCTTGAACCGCGGGTCCTTGCGGATGTTCTCGAGATCAGGATCGGTGCTCAGATTGAAGATCTGAAACGGCCCGCCCTTGATCGACTTCTCGAGCCATTCGAACGACTTGTCGGCCTGTCCGAGCTGCGAATAGCCGCAGGCAATGTTGTACATCGCCGAAGGATTCCCGACGATCGCGACGTTCTTCTCGAACGCGGCGATCGCTTCCGGATAGCGTTTCAGCGAATGCAGCGACATCCCGAGGAAATACCACGCGCGGCCGTTCTTGGGTTCGGTCTTCGCGATCGCCTCGAACGCCTTCGCGGATTCTTCGAACTTTTTCTGGTTGTACAGAGCGGTCGCCGCCGTCATTTCCGGCGAAAGCGACGGTTGCTGCGCAAATACTGTCGCCGAAAGCAAAACGATCAGCATCAGGATCATTGATCTCATAACTCGCAAAACTCCTCTAACCGGATCGCGCAACGAAATATTTGGCCGCGGATCACGCGGATGACGCAGATAAGACAGAATCATCCGCCCGTCTGCGTCCACCGCGTTTTGCCATTACGCACAATCCGGCTACAACTGTTTGATTAGATCACCGCAACGACGAAGGCCGGCACGGCTATGAGATGAGAACAGGTGTGTTGAAAACGAACGCGGGGCCGATTTTGTTTCAGCCGACGCGTTTTTTCTCCATCAGCCCGACAAACCGTTCGAAAAGGTATTCCGAATCGTGCGGACCGGGTGCGCTTTCGGGGTGATACTGGACGCTGAACGCCGGGATCGATTTGTGGCGGAGTCCGGCAACGGTGTTGTCATTGAGATTGACGTGCGTCACCTCGACCGATTCGGGCAAGGATTCGGCGGCGACGGCAAACCCGTGATTGTGCGACGTGATCTCGACCTTGCCGGTCGTCAGGTCCTTGATCGGCTGATTTCCGCCGCGGTGCCCGAATTTCAGTTTGTATGTCTGGCCTCCGAATACTTGTCCGAGGATCTGGTGGCCGAGGCAGATCCCGAACATCGGAACGCCGCTTTCGGTCAGTTTCTTGATCTCCTCGACGACCGGTTCCATCGACGCCGGATCGCCCGGGCCGTTCGATAGGAAGATCCCGTCCGGGTTGAGCGCAAGCGCCGCGTCGGCGGTCGTTTCGGACGGCACGACGGTGATCCGGCATCCGAATTTCGCGAACTCGCGGAGTAGATTCGTCTTGACGCCGAAATCGTAGGCGACGACGTGGTACTTTTCTTCCGCCGCCGCCGGAAAATCGTACGTTTCGTCGATCGTCACCGCGCTTGCCAGTTCGCGGTTCGCCATCTCCGGCGACTGTCTGACCTTTTCGAGCAGGCTCGCCGGATCGAGATCGGTCGTCGAGATCGCCGCCCGCATCGCGCCCTTGTCGCGAATGTGGCGCACCAGCGCGCGGGTGTCGATCCGCTCGATGCCGACGATCCCGTTCCGTTTCAGATATGAATCCAGAGTTTCGGTCGAACGCCAGCTCGACGCGATCCGGCTCGCTTCCTTGACGAC
>JAKOSS010000050.1 GCA_029777145.1 Acidobacteriota bacterium
CAGCTGAACGTCTGGCGCGTACTGACGGTCAGCGGAAAACGCGGTCAGGACGTAGCCAACGCGACCGTCCCCGGAAGCGGTTACCTGCTTGCCGGTCTCGTCGCATTCGGCGGACTGGTCTTCAACATCGGCAACATCGCGGGTTGCGGATTGGGACTCAAGGCATTGTTCGGTATTCCCGAAGTCTACGGCGCGGTGATCAGCGCCGGCGCGGCGATAATCATCTTTTGCGTGAAAGAGGCCGGAAAGGCGATGGACTTCGTCGTCAAGATCCTCGGCGTCGTCATGCTCGGCCTGATCTGCTACGTGGTCTTCGCCTCGAAACCGCCGATCGGCGAAGCCGCCTACCGGACGATACTTCCGGTGGTCGACGGCCCTGATTCGGCGGCCAACCTGTCGCGGGCGATCGTGACGCTCGTCGGCGGCACCGTCGGCGGATACATCACCTTCGCCGGGGCGCATCGCCTGATCGAGGCCGGAGTTACCGGACCCGAACGCCTGCGGGAGGTGAATCGCGGAGCGACGACCGGCATCGCGGTGACGGCGATCATTCGCTTCGCCTTGTTTCTTGCGGCATTCGGCGTGATCGCACTCGGAATGACGATCGATCCGGGAAATCCGCCGGCGTCCGTGTTTCAGAATGCCGCCGGCGAGTTCGGCTATCGCGTTTTCGGGATCGTCATGTGGGCCGCGGCGCTGACGTCGGTGATCGGCGCGGCGTTCACCTCGAGTTCGTTCCTGAAGACCTTTCATCCCGCGGTCAGCGCCCGAAACAACGTCGTCATCATCGGTTTCATATTGATTTCGACCGTCGTCTTCCTGATCGATCCGAAGCCGGTGCAACTGCTCGTCTGGGCCGGCACGGTAAACGGATTCATTCTGCCGGTCGGGCTCGCGCTCGTCCTTTTGGCGTCGCGGAAAAAGTCGGTCGTCGGCGACTACAAGCACCCGTCGTGGCTGCAATGGGCCGGCTGGACGGTCGTCGTCGTGATGCTCGGATTCATGGCGATCACCGTTTACAATTCTTTACGACAAAATTAGTTCAACCTTTCGGCGTGAAGTGCATCAAAAACAAAAACGCTTCGGAGCTGACCTAAATGAAAAATTTGATTTCGGGAATCGTGATCGCGATGATCTTTGCGATCGCAGCATCTGGACAATCAGGGCGCAGGATCGCGGCGACGCCGACTCCGACACCGCCGCCAAAGCCTGTCGAAGACCAGTTTTCTGATTCGAAGATACTTCCGCCGCGCGTTCGGGTGACAAAACCGAAGTTCAAGAATTCCGACAAGAACGACACCGTGTCGACGACGCCGTCGTCCGATCCGGATGCCGAATCGGACGAAGATACGATCCGTGTCGAGACAAATCTTGTGACGATTCCCGTGTCCGTCCTCGACCGCAACGGACTTTACGTCCCGACGCTCAGCAAGGAGAGTTTTCGAATCTTCGAGAACGGAAAGGAACAGCAGATCGAGTTCTTTGCGGACGCGGAGGTCCCGATCAGCGTGATCCTGCTGCTCGACATGAGTTATTCGAGCGAACGGAAAGTGGATCTTATCAAGCAGGCGGCGATCGCCTTTGTCGACCGGCTCAACTCACAGGACCGCGTTTCCGTGATCGAATTCACGGGCAGTTACCGCACGTTGGCGGAAATGACGACGAACCGCGAAGAGATATATCGCGGTATCCGCAAGGCGGATATCGGTTCGGGAACATCGATTTATGACACGGTTGAGCACTCGGTGCGAAAGCTGATCCCGGCGATCGAAGGACGCAAGGCCATCGTGCTGTTCACGGACGGCGTCGATACGACCTCGCGGCGCTCGAACTACGATCGCAGCATCGACTATGCCGAGGAATCGGAAGCTCCGATCTTCCCGATCTATTTCAACACTTTCATGGATCAGCAGAATATGCGGATCGGGGTACAACCGAACACGCGCGGCGAATACGCGCTCGGCCGGAACTATCTGAAGGAACTGGCGGACTATACGGGAGGCGCGGTTTATGATTCGGCGTCGACGCCCGGCGGACTCGTCGGCGCGTTCGAGGCGATCGCCGACGAACTCCGGAAGCAGTACGTGATCGGATATATTCCGCAGGACAAGGGCACGCCCGGCGAACGCCGATCGATCAAGGTCCGCATCAACCGTCCGAACCTCGTGATCCGCGCCCGCGACAGCTATATTGTTGGGAAAACCAAGTAGAACGCCTGCGGCATTCTGGATTCCAGGCCTGCGGCAGTCCAAATTCCAAGATTCCAAGCCTGCGGCATTCCAGGCCTGCGCCATTCCAGATTCCAAGAATCCAGGCCTGCGACATTCCAAGCCTGCGGCAGTCCATATTCCAAAAATTCCAAGCCTGCGGCATTCCAGATTCCAAGCATTCCAAGTAACTTGAGTTCTGGAATCTTGGAATTTTGGAATTTGAACTGCCGCAGGCCTGAAATTCTAGCTTCGCGCGTCCTGAACGATCTTCGCGAATTGCTGGGCGCGCTCGGTGACAATGTGGGCCTCGCCGGCGCGTATCGCCTTGAGATCGACGAGATCCGCGCCGATTCCGAGGGCGCTCGAACCCGCTTTGATGAAATCTGCCGCCGTATTGAGATTCACGCCGCCCGTCGGGATCAGTTCAACCTGCGGCAGAGGCGCCTTCAATCCCTTGATATAACTCGATCCGCCCATCGCCGAACACGGAAAAACCTTGACGAAGTCGGCTCCGGCCTGCCATGCGGTGACGACCTCCGTCGGCGTCAGTGCGCCCGGACAGATCGGGACCGAATAGCGTTTGCACAATTCGATCGTGCTGAGATTGAGCGCCGGGCTGACGACGAACGTCGCACCGGCGAGAATGCACGCCCGCGCCGTTTCCGGATCGAGAACCGTGCCGGCACCGACAACGACGTCACTGCCGAATTTGTCGGCGACCTTTTCGATCACCTTCACCGCGCCCGGAACGGTCATAGTGATCTCAAGGATCGGCACGCCGCCGGCTTTGATCGCATCGACCGCCTCGAGCGCTTCCTCGGGCGAATTGGCCCTGACGACCGGCACGACGCCGATCTCGATGATTCTTCTTACGACTTCTGAACTTTTCATTTCGATACAGTCTCAATAAATTGTCAGCCTGCTGAGCATGCTGATCGGCTAAATTCGAAATAGTTGAAAACTGATAGGTCATAGCGGATAACCGCCGGCCTGCTCACTGCTCACGGCTTACCGCTCACCGCTCACTATCTCGCTACCCGCGCGCCGCCGCCTTTCATTACCTTCTCGACTTCCGCCAGCGAGACCATGGTCGTGTCGCCCGGTGTCGTCATCGCCAGAGCGCCGTGCGCGGCGCCGCAATTTACGGCATATTCCGGCCCGCGATCGGTCAGGAATCCATAAATCAGTCCAGACGCGAACGAGTCGCCGCCGCCGACGCGATCGAAGATCTGAAGATCCGGACGCATCGTCGCCTGATGAAGCGTGCCGTTGGTGTAACACACCGCGCCCCAGTCATTGAACGACGCCGTCTTCGCGTTGCGCAAGGTCGTCGCGACCGCCTTGAAATTCGGATACGTCGCGACCGCCTTTTCGATCATCTTCTGATAACTTCCGATGTCGAGCTTCGAATGATTCTCGTCCTGGCCTTCGACCTCAAGTCCGAGGCACGCCGTGAAATCTTCCTCGTTGCCGATCATGACGTCGACATACTGCGCGAGGTCGCGGTTGACCTCCTGCGCCTTTGCCTGTCCGCCGACGGCCTTCCACAGCGATTCACGGTAGTTGAGATCGTACGAGATCATCGTTCCGCACTCTTTGGCAATCTGCATTGCCTCGCGGGCGACATCGGGTGTCGTTTCCGACAATGCGCAGAAAATTCCGCCGGTGTGAAACCAACGCGCGCCCTCCTGTTCAAATATTTTGCGCCAGTCGATGTCGCCCGGTTTGAGCTGCGACACGGCGGTGTGGCCGCGATCCGAGCACCCCAACGCGCCGCGGACGCCGAAACCGGCCTCGGTAAAGTTCATGCCGTTGCGTACCGACCGTCCGACGCCGTCGTACTTGACCCATTTAAGGTGCGACTGATCGACCCCGCCCTGGTAGATCAGATCCTGGACGAGCCGTCCGATCGGATTGTCGGCCAGCGCCGTGACGATCGCCGTGTTCATTCCGAAACAGCGCTTGAGGCCGCGCGCGACGTTGTATTCGCCGCCGCCTTCCCAGACCTGAAACGTGCGCGTCGTGTGGATCCGCTTGTCGCCCGGATCCAAACGCAACATTACTTCTCCCAAACTGACGAGGTCCCAGCGGCACTCGTCCTTCGATCTTATCTGCATATTTTTCTCTCGCTCTTTATTCGCGGTCAGCGGCCCATCCAGCCGCCGTCGACCACAAGGATATGTCCGTGCATGTAACTGCTTGCGTCGGAACTCAAGAATACGGCGGCGCCCGCGATGTCCTCGGATGCGCCCCAGCGGCCGGCGGGTATCCGCTCAAGAATCTGTCTGTTTCGATTCTCGTCGGCCCGCAGTGCGGTCGTGTTGTCCGTCTCCATGTAGCCCGGAGCAATGGCATTTACGTTAACGCCGTTTCGCGCCCATTCGTTGGCGAGCGCTTTCGTGAGACCGGCGACGCCCGATTTCGACGCCGTGTATGCCGGAACCGTGATGCCGCCCTGAAACGAAAGCAGCGACGCGATGTTGACGATCTTTCCGCCGCCCCGTTCGAGCATCCCGCGCCCGGCAAGCTGGCATAACCTGAAGACCGACGACAGATTCACCTCGAGGACCTCGGCCCAGTCGGCTTCCGAAAAATCGACGGCCGGCGCGCGCCGAATCATTCCGGCGTTGTTGATAAGAATGTCGATGCGGCCGAACTTCGCGATCGTCTGATCGACGATCGATGCCGCCGCGTCGGATCTCGCCAGATCGCCGGTCACGACTTCGCCGCGGCGTCCCGAAGCGGCGATCGCCCCGAGTGTTCCGTCCGCGGCTTCCGCGCGTCTCGAATGGACCGCGACGTCCGCCCCGGACTCTGCCAAAGCGATCGCGATCGCGGCACCGAGCCCGGTGTTCGCGCCGGTCACGAGCGCAATTTTGCCGTCAAGTTTGAACTTTTCCAACATCATTTCGATTGAGCCGAATTACTTTCTCGATGCTTCAAGTCCCGATCCGCCGACGGCGTATTCGGGCTGCACATTGACGACCCCGAACTGGCGGTCCTCGATCTCGCGGTTGGCCGCCATCATCCACAGAAAATTGATCGAGCCGCCGGGTGCGGCGACGTTCGGGTGATAGCCTTCAGGCATGACGATGACGTCGCCCTCGCGGACGACTTCGACGAGTTCCGGCGAATCGAGATTCGTATAGACCATCTGCAATCCCCACTGCGGCGCCGGCATGTCGATGTAAAGATAGGCTTCCTCAAGCAGCTGCGCGTGCTCGTGCGGCGGAAACGAGGTCCAGTTTCCATCCGATGAGAACGTCACGCCCGCCATGATCCTTCCGGCCTGGACGTTCTTCCCGATGAGAATATTCAGGTCGCGTTCGGTCGGCGGCTTGCCGACGACGAAATGCAGCGACGGATCCTTCCGGATCTCGTCAAACGAAATGAACTGGACCGGAAATCTCGTTTCGACAGGCGCCGAGACTTCGGCGAGATCGCAACTCGGACCGTTCGGCGTGACCTTGACCGACGAGTCGCGCGGGACGTAGAGCGAATCGTAACGGTTCAGTTCGAACGGAGTCCCGTCAACCGCAACCGTCGCCGCGCCGTTCAGACAGATCAGTCCGACTTCGAAGTCACCCGTTTCGTAGTTTGCCGACGGCAACGTCTCGTCAAGGATGATCCGGCCATAGGTCAGATTTCGCGTGGCCGTGTTCGCCGGACTGACCGAAATATTGCGTCCCTTTTTCGTATGCGTGTTTCGAACGACGCAACTGTCGCGTTCGATCTTGTTCAATGTAATCTCGCTGTTCATAACCACCCCTGCGGATCGCTCCGCCGATCAGATCTCCAGTCTTCTCAAAAACTCGTCCGCGGCGAC
>JAKOSS010000558.1 GCA_029777145.1 Acidobacteriota bacterium
GGGCGTTAATTGAGCAGCGATTCGATCACGACCGGCTGGATACGTCCGCCGACGAGGTGTTCCTCGCTGTGATCAAAGACCGCGTCTAGTTCCTTCTCGACGCTTCCGTGCCCCTCGGGGATCTTCTTGATCAGCGGTTCGAAATTCTCAAAATCGTAAAGTTTCGTATCCAGCAGGTGCGAGCCGGTGACGTTCGACAGCGCCGTCATGATCGAGCTGCGAATGAACGGGATCTCTTTTTCGAGTTCAGCGACGATCTCTTTGACCCGAGCGCGCTTGAGATTCGGCTGCGATCCGCAGAGATTGCACGGGATGATCGGAAACTCGCGTTCGACCGCATATTGCGCGATCTCTTTTTCCTGCGCATAAGCGAGCGGCCTGATGACGGTATTCGTCCCGGCGTCGGAGCGCAGGATCGGCGGCATCGCCTTGAGCTGGCCGACGAAGAAGAGATTGAGAAGCAACGTCGCGATGATGTCGTCGGCATGATGGCCGAGCGCGATCTTCGTGCAGCCTTCCTCGATCGCCGTCGTGTACAGGATCCCGCGTCGGAGCCGCGAACAAAGCGAGCAAAATGTCTTTCCTTCGGGAACGTGATGCTTGACGACCGAGTACGTGTCTTCCTCGACGATCCTGAAATTGACGCCGATCGAGGACAGGTATTCGGGCAGGACATGCTCGGGAAATCCGGGCTGTTTCTGGTCGAGATTGACAGCGAAGATCTCGAAATTCACGGGTGACCGCTTTTGGACATCGAGCAGAAGATCGAGGAGCGTGAAGCTGTCCTTACCGCCCGAAAGACAGACCATGACCTTGTCGCCTTCTTCGATCATCTTGAAGTCGGCGATGGCCTTTCCCATCTTTTTCAGCAGTTTCGTCTTCGTCTTGGTCTCTACAAACAACTTGCGACACCTCCGAAGCTTGAGATTCTGACACGCTGCCGGCCATTTTACAACTCTTCCAAAAATTTGCTAGACACATCTCCGCAAAGCCTCTATTATTGGAAGCCTGGCTGGAAAAATACGAAGTTTCGTCATTTCAGTAAATTACCACAGCAATTTACGGCTCAACTTGGTTAGATTCGTCCCCCTGAAGCACTAATCGGACGTACGAGTCGCAGGAAATCAAGCGGAGGAAGACAATAGATTCATATGATTAGAATGGGTCGGAGTTCGGCGAAGGACCAGCCGAACACACAGGAAAACTATCAGGAACAGACGCCGGGCAACTTTTATCAGTACTCGGGTGACGTTCAGCCGCAGCCGGCCCGCGCCGTTTCGGAAAGCGAGTCAATGGCGCGGGACATCAAAGAAGGTCGACTGAGCGGTTACGTCGGAAACGGGACAGTGCTTACCGGTGAGACGAACTTTCAGGCGATGCTCAGGGTCGACGGTCATTTGACGGGCCGCGTGACGTCGGAGAACGGGACGTTGATCATTGGATCGACGGGCCGTGTCGACGCCAACATCGCGGTCGCGGCCGCCGTCGTCAACGGAACGGTCAACGGCGATATCATTGCGACCGAGAAACTTGAACTCGGACGCTCCGCCCGCGTCGTCGGGAACGTCCAAACGCCGCGGATCGTGGTCGAAGACGGTGCTATATTCGAAGGAAGCATTTCAATGCTCAAGGCGAAGGAAGCGGCCGACAAGCGTCATGCGGCGATAAAGACGGGCTACGCTCAGGTTGAAGAAACCGTGGCGGAAGATGTGCAAGCCGAAGAGGATTCGCCGGAAGTTGCCGAAGCGGCGACGATCTGAAGAAATCGACAGGCGGGAGGTTTGGCGGATCGCCCAACGCGGTGATTTATCAGATTTCCCGCCATTTTTGTCCCCAGCGTGGAGAGCTTCGCGTTCATCAACGAACAGTTCTTCGCGGGCGCGGTTGAGCCGGCGAAACTTGATCAGCTGCTCGCGGACGGTTGGCGTCATTTCGGCCATCAGTTCTTTCGCTACAACCTGGCGATCTACGCCGACGAGATCCGGCAGGTTCACCCGCTGAGGATCGCTCTCCCGAATTTCTCCTTTTCCAAAAGTCAGCGCCGGATCCTGAAAAGGAATTCGGATCTTCGGGTCGAGTTCGGACCGGCGACGATTAACGAAGCGATCACCGGCATGTTCGAAAGACATGCAAAGCGCTTCACGCACAGCGTGCCCGATTCGATCTTTGATTTCCTGTCGAAAGAACCCGCCGCGGGGCCGTGCGATACGCGAAGCTGCTCCGTCTACGATGCCGACCGGCTGATCGCCGTCTCGTTCTTTGATGTCGGATCAGATTCTCTTTCGAGCGTTTACGGGATGTTCGAACCGGAGTTCGCCGGGCGGAGTCTCGGCACGTTCACGATGCTGCGCGAGATCGAATATGCGATCGGGGACCGAAAACGGCATTACTACCACGGTTATGTGTACGAGGGAAATTCGTTCTACGACTACAAGAAGCGCTTTCGGGCACTCGAAATTTACGATTGGAACGGAAGCTGGAGACCGGTGAAGTTCCAACAAGAATCCGGCAACACGAGTTTTTCTGGGGGGTGAAATTCGTGTTGGCCGGACAGGCGGCGCAGGCTGGAGATCTTCAATGTAAAAGAGCGTGATCAAAACATTGAAAATCTCTCGGCGCCGCCTAATTTTGTTACGCTGATTATCCGATTAAGTTCAGATTGTTTGCCCGTTCGGGACGCGGTTGAAACGGAACCTGAATGAACTCCGCCCAGTTCTGCGGCTTCGCGATCTCGACATACCGCGCGGTCATTTCCGGCGTGAAAACCTCGACCATGAAGCGGTTCTCGACCCACACCTCGATCAACTGGAAAAGTCCTCCGCCGCGGTTGCAGGTGACCGTGCGCCAGCCTTCGCGTTCGGCGATCGCCTTGACCTCTTCTTCGTTCAGCGGCGAGTTGATCGCGAGATGAAGCGAAATGTACTTCGGACCCTTTTCGGCGTACTGGAAAGTTCCTTCAAACTCCTCGGTCGGCGTCTGCAGACTGAAATCTTCGTAATCGGGCTGTCCGGTTCCGGGCAGCATCTCGATGTTGACCGGGACGAATTCGACGGCCGATCCGCGATCGTCGTCGGCGAAGACGATGAACCCGCCCGGGCTCGGCGGAAACGGATACGCGTACCCGTTCCAGATCTCGGCCATGACGTTTGCGACGTTCTCGGGATTTTCGACTCCAACGGAAATATGATTGATCATTGCGAATAATTGCTCCTTATGAAATTGCATGAACTATTGTTCCGCACTTTCTAACGCGCAATAACTCGCCGAAAAAGATCATCGAGGAGGATTTGGGTTGTCCATTTCTCCTATGTGAACTATGGGCCTATGTGGTGAATGAGATTTCACCACATAGGCACATAGTTCACATAGAGAATGACCGCTGTCCACCGACCATTGCTCACGAATTGTCTCTGATATACCTTTTCGAGTCGAACTTCTTTCCTGTCGAGTTCGACGTCATATAGCGGATCGTGCCGAAAACGGGCCGTTCCATCCACGGGCGGTCGTGCTTGCCGAAGCACCACAAGATCCCGGCGTAGCTGTTCGGATCGCGGCCATCGAGCGCGTATTTGTTGTTGAGATGCAGGAGCGTCTCGAACGCTTCTTCATAGGATCGCGACCATCCGATGACGTTCTTGCCCCACAACATCCGCACGTAGTTGTGGATCTCGCCCGTCTTGACGAGCTCCGTCTGGGCCGCGTTCCAGAGCGCATCATCGGTTTCGGCATTTTCGAGCTCTTCGAGCGAGTAGATCTTCTCGCGCGGGTCGTCCGAGTGTTTGCGCATTGTCTGATGGACCCAATCCGGCAGACATTTCAGCGATTCGTGATCGGGATTGAACCGCGTCATGTTGAACGAAAGTTCGCGACGGACGATCAGTTCCTCAAGAAACGCCTCTTTCGATTCTTCGGGCGCGTCGGAATTCTTCGCCGCGAGCGCGACCTCGACCGGCGACAGGAATCCAAAATGAAGGTACGAAGAAAGCCGCGAACTGCCGTCGCGGTCAGGCTTGTTCCGCGCCTCGTTGTAGTTCGGCAGGATTTCGCTCATGAATTTCGTCAGTCGCTCGTTTCCTGCTTCAGATCCTCCTCGATAAACGTCGGATCGCGGGACCGAATGATCGATCGCGCATTCGGAAACAAGCCGCGGGATGTCGTCGACGATCGTGTCCGGACAATCGGCCACAAGATCGTCTGCTCTGAACTCGACCTCCGATTCTTCGAACCTCTTCAGATAATCGCCGAGCATCCGCTTGATCTTCGGCCGGATCGTGTACGCCGCGTACTCTTCCTTCTCGAACCGCGACATAGGGATCACGCCGCACGAATCGACCGCGTAAACAGGTATTTCGGCGCGCTCGGCGATCACCGCATTGTGCCGCGGAATGATGAAGCACGGATAATCGTCGGTAACGATCAGGCACGCATCGCGGGCGAGCGCCGCGACCGTGTGCTTCGGCGAATTTTCGTCCTTCTGAAGGTAGAAAACGTACTTGATCCCGCGCTTCGCGAGTTCACGCCGTTTCTCTTCGACGCCTTCGAGGATGAACGTGTGGATCCGGTCGTTCGCCCACGGATAGTAGTATTTAAGGCCTTCGTAAACCACGAGCGGCACCTTGTATTTGTTCGCCTTGCGGATCGCGACCTCAAGCGCGTGATTCTGGGAGGTCCGCTTGAACATCTGCATCCAATAAAGGACATAGCGTCCGTCGGAGTTCGGTTCGCGGTCGTTGAGAAGTTGGACTCTTTCCGAGATTTGCTGCATATTGTACGGAAATTGTCCCGAATCGCGGATTCAAGCGCAAGCGCTGCAGAAACGCGCACGAAGTAA
>JAKOSS010000559.1 GCA_029777145.1 Acidobacteriota bacterium
AAGACGACCCGTTCGCCCGCGGATCTCGCCGACCGTCTGCGGGCCGCGGAGCATAAGCACGCACAAGGCCGCCGTCTCGGACGGTTCGAGCTCGAGCACGTCGGGAAGAATGTGTTTGTATTTCGGCACCCGCGAGGTGCTGCCGTAAAAGACGTAAACGATGTTCTTGTCGCGCAGTGAGTCCAACGCCTTTTGAACCGTCGATTCGTCGTAGCTGACGACCGGTTCGCGGTTCGTCTTTTGATTGCACGCGGCGACCAACGCGTTAAGGGTCATCGGATAGTACTCGGGCGTCGTCAGTTGTTTCTCGATCAAGGATCCGACGACGCGTGCTTCGGTTTCGGTCAAGATCATGGCGGGCTTATTGTTACATTTGCGATTTGCGATTTGCAATTTGCGATTGGTCCGCCGTGACACGAATCGCGCGAGTCACGCGATTCGTGGCAGAATCGTTTCGTGATTGTCCGTACGGAAAATGAGATCCAGCTTGCGTATGACCGGCTTTCCGGATCGGCGGTGATCGGCTGCGACACCGAAACGTCGGGTCTGTCGCCGCGGACGGGGCGATTGTTCAGCGTGCAGTTTTCGAACGGTGAGTTCTCGTGCCTCGTGCCGCTCAGTGAAGGCGTTCCGCTCGGACAACTTGAAGAGATCCTCACGGACGCGAAGTTCGTCAAGGTCTTTCACAACGCGCGGTTCGATGTCGCGTTCCTGCGCGAATCGGGGATCGAGACGATCAATGTCTTTTGCACGATGATCGCCGAGAAGGTTTTGACGAAAGGCGCGAACCAGTCGGTGAGCCTCGCGGAGACGCTTTATCGCTACTTTGCGATCGATCTCGACAAGGCGCCGCGATCGAAGTTCACCCGAAAATGGAACGGCATCTGGACCGACGATCTCGTCGATTACGCCCTCAGCGACGTCGTCCATTTGCCGCGATTGATGTCGATGCAAACTGAGTGGCTTGGAAAGCTCGGACTGACGGACGATTACGGTCGTCGGATCTCGGATTTCGGGCTCTAGAGGTGTGTCGGTGATGCCGACATTCAAAATTCAAAATTCAGGATTCAAAATTCAAGGCATTCGAGTATCCAAGTTGCGTCTTGAACTTTGGATCTTGAATTCCGAACTATTTCGACACCGAGCGCTTGATCAATAGGACGTCGCTGGTTTCGACGCCGCGGATCACGGCGAGTTTGCTGCCATCGTTCGTCCAGTTAAAGGAAATGATGCTATCGGACGGGAAGTCCGTCAGCGGTCTCGGGGCCCCGCCATCGAGCGGTTGTATCCAGATGTTCGGAACTCCTCCGGGACTGTTGAGGAACGCGATCGATTTTCCGTCCCGCGACCATTTTACGATCCGCTCCACGACCGTCGGCGGAAAGTCGAATCGCTTCACCCGCTTGCCGTCTTCGAGGCTGCTGATGCCGATTCCCCAGCGAGATCGTTCAAGGCTCGAATCGAGATAATGATACGCGACGAACTTCCCGTCGGGCGATAGCGAGGGACGCGAAGCGGCTGTCTTCGTCAGCTGAATCGGATCACCGCCATCGATCGGTATTTTCCAAAGCGTCGGATAATTTCCACCCGATTGATAAACGATCCAGCGTCCGTCCGGGGTGCATTGCGGATAATACTCGCCGTCGCCGTCTGTTATTCGCGTCAGATTCGACCCTTCGAGGTCAATTCGCCAAAGGTTGTACTTTCCGTCCCGTTCGGCGGCGAAAACAAGCTGTTTTTCATCTGCAGTGACGGCGATCCCCAACCTTGCATTCGCGCCGACCGTCAGCTGCCGGGCGTTTGAACCGTCAGCGTTTATTGTCCAGATATCAGAGCTGCCGCCGGCGTTTGAGGTGTACGCGAGCCGTCCGTCCGGCAACCAGATTATTTCATTGAACCTTCCCGACTCGGACATTATCTGTTTTGCCGGTTCCGGCTCATTACCAACCGTCCATATCTTTGAAACGATTTGATCTTGAATGACGGCGAGCGTGTTTGTGTCCAAAGTCAGACTAAGATTCTCGTAATTGTTCAGGTCACGCGAAATACGCCAGACCGCGCCCTCGGGCAGCGAAATATGCCACAGTTGCCCGGGACCGGTCGATGTATCCGAAGCCGTGACGACCAAACCGTCAGCGAGCCATCGCGGCTGTCCGACCTGTTGCCAACGCGCGCTCGTGAGCTTTCGTTCGATCCGCGTCGCGACATCGACCGCCATCACGGTCTCATAACGTCCGTTTTCATCGCCCTGGTTTACCGGAAAGGCGATGCTTTTTCCATCGAGCGACCACGCCGGGGCATACCAGAACATATTCAGGTAATCGGGTTCGCGGCGTGAAACAAGCACAGTCTCGTTGGCTTTCAGATAATCGGGCGCGGCGCGCGGCATCAGGGCGATCTCGTTCGCGCCGTCGGCATCCGCGACGATCAGCCTGCTCTCCTGCTTGTTCATCGTCATGTAGGCGAGTTTTGTTCCATCGGGCGAAATTGACGGTGCGCCGACGTCGTGCGCGACCTTGACGATCGGGCCGCCCAGAACCGGTACGCGAAACAGTTCCGTGTCACCCTTGTCCTTTTCAAGCGCGAGGTAATATACAAAGTTTCCGTCGGGCGTGAATGTGACCCAAACAAATTCGCTTTGCGACGGACCTGCAATTCGTGTGTCGTTTGCAACGGCGACCTGCCGGACCCATAGACTGTCGCCGGTTGCATCAACGGTGACATGCGCGACATAACGTCCGTCGGGCGAGATCGCGGCTTGTTTTGATTTGCCGGAAGTGGTCAAACGCGTGATGTCAGATTCGCGGAATGGGACACCCGGCACCGCGGCATTCTGGCCCGCAAACGCATACTTGTAAATACCGAACGCTATTCCCGCGAGTCCCGCCGTAACAGCTACGACGGCCAGAACCGAAATCCACCTCACGCGAGTGGCGCTGCCGGCAGCCGAAGGCGCATTGGCTTGCGGCGAGCCGCGCCATTCGGAAACCGAGTAGATATTGTCGTGCCGCTGGACATTTACGACTAGTTCGGGTTCGCTCTTGGCAGCCAAATGGCCAAACGCCCGAACATTGACCTGCCCGGATGATTGCGGGATCACGTTCGTGACTTTCCGTTGTGCGCTCGACGCCCGGTCCGGGCCTTCGGCGGTTCCGAGGGTTTCAGAACGGCCATTGCCACCCTCCATGACGCGAACTTCGCAGTTGAATCGGTAACCGCGCCGCTTCAGCGTTTCGATGAAAGAATTGCCGTCCCTTGTCTTCCCGAGAGCTTTTCGCAGTATGTGCAGGTATTGCGATAGATTTGATTCTTCGACGATGGCGTCCGTCCAGATCGCCTCCATCAACTCCTGGGTTCCGACCACTTCGCCCCGGCGTTTAACCAGCGCGATCAATGTCTCGACTGCTTTTGGGGTGAGAGGTAGCTGAACATCATTCCGGAACAGCAGCTTCTGGGCCGCATCAAGCCGGAAATTCTCGAACTCAAAAACTCTGTTCTCCCATCTCTCAGTCACTTTAAACTTAATTTCAAGATTTTTTGATGTTAAATCCAAAGACATCCCGACCGCCCTCTCTATAAGTTGATATCGAGCGGACAAACAAACAATAAAAAGCCTTACGCGGCCGGTCAGTGCTAAGACTTGGTCAGCATAACGCAAGGTGGAGCGAAAAACTAGAAAAAGATCTTTCGTTCGGCCAGTTTGCCCGCTCAGATCCAAACTCCGTTGACTGTTGCGCCGATACATATCGAGAGGCAGATCCACCATGACAACTGATAATGAAACCTATTCGAGCAAGCCAGCCGTGAAACGAATGCTTTTCGTTGCGATTTTTGGCTCAATGATTTTGGGAGCTCTCGTCCTGGCCTTCCTCGAACGACAGGAAGAAAAACTCTCAGTTTCAGTCGGGTCGCAGCCGCAACCCGATACGATTCTCTTGGTCGATCCGGAGATTCCTCAGACCGAATCGTCAGAATTATCAGTGAATGCGATGGGCAGCCGCAGGATCGGCCCACCGAGGCCAAACGAGCGCATCTTGTTGGCAGATGATTTTCTGGATCGACAGCAAGCGAAAAGGGCATCAACGCCGGTCCTTAAACGCTGGTTTGAGAAAGAAGAAGACAAGGATGAAAGCGAAGAGGCCGAAGAGGAACGCGAAAAGGCACGGGCTGAATTTGCACACGACGCCGCTGCTTTCCGAAATCTAACTTTGAGTGACGAGAAAGGTGAGATTCCGCTCGATGGATTCGAAAAAGCGCGTGACCACGTCAGGGCGATGCTGGCCGAACAAAAGCGTCTCGCAGCGAAGGCCGGAAAGCCCGACGGACTCCCGGTCGCCGGATTGGCGCCGGGCGATTGGTCATGGCAAGGCCCCGGGAACATCGGCGGACGCATACGGTCGTTCGTCATCCATCCGACCGATCCAAACAAGATGTGGATCGGCAGCGTCAGCGGCGGGATCTGGCGGACGGCAAACGCCGGGACTACATGGTTTCCCGTCGACGATTTCATGGCGAATCTGGCGATATCGACGATCGCGATCGATCCGGTGAATCCGAATAACATGTATGCCGGGACCGGAGAAGGGTTCGATAACGCAGACGCTCTCCGCGGCGACGGGATCTGGAAGTCCACGAACGGTGGGACGACATGGAATCAGCTCGCCACGACGAAGGTTTCGGATCCGATCGTTTGTCCGGTCGGAACGATCTGTGCCTGGACCTATGTCAACCGGATCGCCATTTCACCTGACGGCAGCACTCTCCTGGCAGCAACACTCGACGGGATTCAAAGGTCAACCGATGGCGGAGCGACATGGAGTCCAGGCGCCACTTCCGGGAGCTTCCTCGATGTTGACTTCAACCCGACAAATCTACAATTTGCAATCGCCGGCGGCAGAGGAAATGCGGGCTATACGACGGATGGCGGAGTTAACTGGGCGGCAGCCGTATTCGCTCCGGGAATTTCCGCGGACTCACGTGTCGAGTTGGCGTATGCTCCGAGCAACCCGAATATCGTCTACGCTTCAGTCGATCAAAACAACGGTGTTGTTTACGTGAGCAATGATGGCGGACAGACATTCAACATCGTCAACTCCAGCCAGATGCTCCTCGGTGAACAGGGATCATACGCAAATATCATTTGGGTAAATCCTCAGGATCCGAACTTCGTTCTCGTCGGCGGGCTTGATAT
>JAKOSS010000560.1 GCA_029777145.1 Acidobacteriota bacterium
ACCGACGCGAACAGCGTGGCGGTCTCGGCGTTCAGATGGTCTTCGACGATGCGCGGGACGAGTTCGTCGGTCCCGCCGAAGAGATCGGTCAGTTCAAGCCCGTAGCGGCTCATCGTCTTGCCGTGCTTCGAATCGACGAACGTGAAGCTCTGACGATGAAGAATCGTCGTGACCGGTCGGTCGAGCAGTTTGTAGACTTCCCCGCTCTGCGCAAAGTACGCGATCTCGGCCGCGCCGCCGTAATAACAGACCGTCGGAAGCAGATAATCCTGAACGACCGAACGCAGCACGACGCTCGGACTGAACCGATGCGGCTCGGACCGCGCGATCGCCGCAAGTTCATCGCGCGTGAACTCGCGTTCGAGATCTTTCGCCTTGAATGTGCCTTCCTTCGTCTTTTTAAGCGCGTGGCGCCGGCGATTTTTCTCCTGCCAGAAGAGCGGAAAATAGTCTTCGTCGATCAGCACCTGCGCGTGAAACCCACGGGAAACCAACTCCTCGCTGCGCGCGCGAAGCCGCGTGACCATCTCTTCCGATTTTTCGATCGCGTTGATGTAAACCGGTTGCGCGAGACGCTTGAGGCGCTCGTCGAGCGGACACAGCATGATAAGGCCGTATCTTCCCATGAGCCGCGTCATCAGGCGCGCAAAGGCATCGCCGTAATCGACGCCGGACGCCCACGATTGCTCGATTTGGGATCGGAGTTCGTCAGTAAATTCCGTGTGCGGAAGTTGGCGGAAGAGTTCGTCGACCGTCTCCGTGATCGAATCGTCGAGCTTTACGTATCCGACCGGAAGATTGTCGTAGCAGCGCTTCGGTTCGTTGCGGAATTCCGTCACTTTCCCGTTCTTGTTGATGACGAAGCCGTTCGAGACTTCGAGAAAGTCGTGATCTTCGGTGGCGATCCAGAAAACCGGGACGGCATTGAACCCTCGCCCGCGCAGGCATTCGGCGTGTTTTACGGCGGACAGCGCCTTGTAGATCGTGTAAAGCGGACCTGAGAAGAGTCCCGCTTGCTGTCCGGAGACGACGGCGACGCAATCGTCCTCGCGCAGTATCGCGATATTGCGCATCGTCTCCTCACCTGCGCCTGCGGCCCGGTTTGCCTCTTCAAGGACGTCGCACAATGCTTGTCGATCCGCTTCGTAACTCGCCAGGACGTCGTCGATCCGGCACGAAATATCCGTGTGCTTGGCGATCGCGTTCGGGTAGAGATCGCGCAACGACAGCGGATCGGCCTGATATTGGATGAAAAGCCTCGATTGGTGCGGTATTTCGGAAAACGGGATGCTCTCGGTTCCGAGGATCACGTTCCCGGTCGGACAAGGACAGACGATTTCGTGTTTCACCTAAGTTATCTCCGTGATTGTCGATTATAGATTTCCGCAGGCGAATTGAAAACCGCGACCGTATCAATCACGATCGCGCGATCGCGGACTTCGTCGCGAATTTCGCGTATCACACGAATAAGATTGAATTTCGAATGATCCGTGGCTTGAAATCCTTTAATGCCTGTATAGCCGCGGATCACGCAGATGACGCGGATAGGAATCTGACAATCACCGAAATTCGTGAAATTCGCGGCTGGGAATTTGCTTCGACAGGGTTTCGCCAATAACCTCAAAGGACAGAATGAAATCGGTTCAGTTCGCGCAATTCGCCGGCACGATCCGCCGCAGGCTGTGTCAAAACTTCCATATCGCGATTTTCGGGTTGAGCGAAAGTAGGCAATCTTCTTTTGAATTGCCATCTGCTTCAGCTGACGGACTTGGGTAAGTTCAGTGTTGCCGGGGCTTTAGCCCGACGATTCGGCTAAAGCCGAGTTCTTTCAGTTTGTCCCGGTCCGTTCGTTAAAACGAGCGGCAATTCATGAAAGACCTTTGGGAGGTGACTTTTGACA
>JAKOSS010000561.1 GCA_029777145.1 Acidobacteriota bacterium
CGCCCGTAAGTGATACATTAGAACCTGATAACCCAATTGAAGATCCTTCAAACAAGGCGAAAAAACTATGAAAAAGATATCCGTCCTGCTGCTTCTCCTGAGTTTTCTGATCAATGTTCCGCTGCTTCGCGCGGACGAGGGAATGTGGACCTTCGACAACCCGCCGCTCAAGCAATGGAAAGAACGCTACAACTTCGATCCGTCCGCCGAATGGCTAGAAAAAGTACGCCTCTCGTGCGTGCGGATCAACGACGGCGGCTCGGCGAGTTTCGTCTCGCCGGATGGATTGATGATCACGAACCATCACGTCGCGCTCGGGCAGATTACCAAGTTGTCGACGCCCGAACGTGACCTTGTGAAAAACGGGTTCTACGCAAGAACACAGGCCGAAGAGTTGCCGACGAAAGACATGGAGGCGAACGTCCTGATCTCGTACGAGAATGTCACGGACCGCGTCCAGGGCGCGGTCAAAAAAGGCGCGACCGACACACAGGCGGCCGAACAGCGCAAGGCCGCGATCGCCGCGATCGAGAAGGAATCGACCGACAGCACCGGACTTCGGAGCGATGTCATCTCGTTCTACAGCGGCGGCGAGTATTGGCTCTACCGATTCAAGAACTACACCGACATCAGAATCGTTTTCGCGCCCGAAGAGCAGATCGCGTTCTTTGGCGGCGATTACGACAACTTCACGTTTCCGCGCTACAACCTCGACGTCGCCTTTTTGAGAGTTTATGAAGACGGGAAACCGGCGAAAACTCCGAATTACTTCAAATGGTCGGAAACTGGTCCGAACGATCTCGACTTCGTGATCGCCGCCGGCAATCCGGGATCGACCGCGCGGCTTCTGACGGTTTCGCAGCTCGCGTACCAACGCGACGTCGGAAATCCGCTGCAGAAGAAGGTTTGGGAACTTCGTCGCGACATCCTCGAAAACTACGCGAAGCTCGGACCTGAGCAGGCGCGGCAGGCCTCGAACGGGATCCGTTCGTTCAACAATTCGCTGAAGCGCCTTTACGGTCAGCAGGAAGGCCTGGAAAATCCGCGGATGTTTGGCAAAAAGGAAAAAGAAGAAAAGGATCTCAAGGATGCACTGGCGAAGAAACCTGATCTGATGAAGCAGTACGCGCCGGCGTGGACGAACATCAAGGCCGCCTACGCGCAGCTCCCGCCGATGGCCAATCGACTTGCGTTTTCGACGCTCGCGCCGTCGAGGCTCGCGACGATCGCTTCGGGTATCGTCCGCTACGGCGACGAGATCGGCAAGCCGAACGATCAGCGATACGACGAATATCGCGACGCTCGTCTTCCGGGTCTGAAGGCGAACCTTCTTTCGACCGCGCCGATCTATCCCGCAATGGAAGAAGCGGCGCTCACGGCCTGGCTCAAGGAAGGCGTGAAAACGCTCGGCCCGAACGATCCGTTCATCAAGGCCGCGATCGGCGAAGCCGAGGTCGAAGAGGTCGTCAAACGCGCCGTCAACGAGACGACGCTCAAGGATCCGGCGGCGCGCAAAGCGTTGCTCGACGGCGGTAAGGCGGCAGTCGACGCGTCGGTCGATCCGATGGTCACGCTCGCACGTCGTGTCGAGCCGGTGATCCGTCAGCTGCGTGCCTGGAACGAAGAAAAGATCCAAAGCGTCGAGGCGCGCAACGGTGAACTGATCGCGAAGGCGCGGTTCGCGGTTTACGGTCGGACGATCCCGCCGGACGCGAATTTCAACCTTCGGATCACCTACGGACGCGTCAAAGGATATGACGAGGACACGACGCTCGTGCCGTTCAAGACGACCTACTACGGTCTGTTCGATCGCGCGGCGAGTTTCGCCGAAAAACCGCCGTTCGATCTCCCGGAGCGCTGGCGCGGCGCGGCGTCGAAACTCGATCTATCGGTTCCGTTCAATTTCGTGTATTCTGCCGACACGATCGGCGGCATGTCGGGATCGCCGATCATCAACCGCAACGCGGAGTTCGTCGGTATCAACTTCGACTCGAACGTCCAGAAACTTTCGAACCGGTACTGGTATATCGAGGAGGATGAAGGCTCGCGCGCGGTCGGCGTTCACAGCGCCGGTATTCTTGAGGCGCTTCGGAAACTCTACGGCGCAGGAAGTTTGGCGGATGAGCTGACCCGAAAGCCGTAGCAATTACGTTTAGGGGCACGACGGGTAATTTTTCAGTTCAGGAGAAGGTATGAAGAACAAAGCATCAATCGCGATCATTGTTTTCGCGCTGTTGGCGGTCGGTTTGGCATGCAGCTTCACGACCGCGAAGATCGACAATCTGGCATTTGGAAAGAACGAAAAGGCGGATCCGCCGACAACCTCGTTCGACCAATCGGACAAGATCTTCGCCGTCGCGAATGTTTCCGGCGCGATCGGCAAGCACAAAATGAAGTTCAAGGTCACGTACGAGGACGTGGACGGCAAGAAAAAGGGCGACGAAGCGATCTCGAAAGAGATCGACTTTGAAGGTAACGCTGCGCCTTACTTGTCGCTGACAGTTCCGGCCGGAGGTACTTACAAGGTCCAGGCGACGCTTGTCGGCGAAGACGGCAAGGACATCGACACGAAATCCGGTACCGTGACGGTCAAGGGCGCTCCGGCTCAGAAAGTCACGAACGACGACAAGAGCGACGATCCGGACGATGACAACGATTGAGCAGCGCTCAAGTAAAAAGAGGCAAAAAGGGGATATCGAATTGGTATCCCTTTTTTGTTTTGAAATTGACGCAAAGCTTCTTTTTCCCCGCGAACTGACGATGCAGAAAATTGTTGACGATCTGACCCAAAATTGATCGCGTTCCCGTTTAGCGTAATGGTAGTCGGTTCAACAACACTTAAGTGAGGGTAAAATGAAAATCAAGACAATAATTGTAGTTACATTCTGCGCGATCATTGCGATCACATCGGCATGCAGTTTCACGACAGCAAAGCTCGCGAAGATCGATTTCGGCAAGAACGAAAAGGCGTCGCCGTCGACGACAACGTTCGATGTCGGCGATAAGGTTTACATCGTCAGCGAAGTCACCGGAGCGATGGGCAAGCACAAGATGAAGTTCGACATCGCTTACGAGGCTCCGGCTGGAGAAAAGGTAACGAGCCCGCCGTTTTCGAAAGAAACCGAATTCGACGGCAGCACGTCTCCGTATTTGTTCGTTCCCGCAACGTTGCCGGGAACTTACAAGGTCGATGTCACACTGTCTGACGAAAGCGGCAAGCAGATCGACAAAAAATCGGGCACTTACACGGTCAAGGGCTCTACGGCTCCGACGTCGGTTGCTCCGGGCGACGGCGACAAGGACGACGACCAGGACGCGGACAAAGAAGACAAGCACTGATCGGACCAAAAGTAAAAAGTCCAAAAGGGATATCGCGTTGGTATCCCTTTTTTGTTTGGAAAATTGATTGCCGATCCGAATCCAATGCGGTGCCTGCTGTTCGGGTCAAATTTCGAAGATCACTTGCCCACGGATTTACTAACTCGAGAGCATGATTTCTGGATTCGATGTTGCCACTAGCTTCAAAGGCTGTGTCAGAACTTCGATCTCGCGATTGTCGGATTGAGCGAAAGTTGGCAATTTTCTTTTGAATTGCCGTCTGCTTCAGCTGACGGACGCGGATAAGTTCAGTAATGACGGGCTTTAGCCCTAGGATTCGGCTAAAGCCGAGCTTTTTCATTTTGTCCCGATCCGTTCGTTAAAACGAACGGCAATTCATGAAAGTCC
>JAKOSS010000562.1 GCA_029777145.1 Acidobacteriota bacterium
CGGATTGTCCGGTTCAATGACCGCGTCAAGAATTCGCCGGTTCCCGGAATTCAGGCTCGAAACCGTCAGTTTTTCGAACGTCGGCGAAACCGCGAGCGCATTGCTCGTGCGGAACAGTCCGGCCGAGGGAAGCGTGAAACCGGTCGTCACTCCACCGATTCCCGAAATTCCGCTCACGGTTGTCGCGAAAAGCACGTTCGGATTCGTCGGATGAACGACGATCTTGCTGACGGATCGTCCGGTGAAGACGTCGGCGTTTCCCGCGCCGAGATTCAGCGGACCGGAAACAACGGGCGTCGTATCGGCGTTCGTGATCCTGTAAATTCCGACGCCGAAGAAACTGTCGGACGAGAACGCCGGTTCACCCGTTCCGACGAATATCGTCGACGGATCCGACGGCGCGATCGCGATCGAGCCGATCGAGATACTAAGCGCATCATCCATGATCGGCGTCCAAACCGCGCCGCCATTCAATGTGCGGTAAACTCCGCCCTGCGCGGTTCCGACGTAAACGATGTTCGGGTTGGTCGGATGAACTGCGATCGCCGAGATGCGGCCGCTGTACGAAACCGACGCGTTGACCGGGATCGGCGACGGCCCGATCGGGACCCACAGCGCGTCGAGCGGCTGATTCAACTCGCGTCGACGTCGTTCGAGCGCCGCTTCGGCTCGTTCCATTTCGGCGATCGCCTTGCCGCGCGAGCCGGGCCGAGCGGTATCGAGCCCGCGGAGCCAATCCATTTGCTCCTGCCGCTGCATGAGGTATTCCTCTTTGTCGATGCGCGCACCGGGAAGCAGATCCTGATCTTCTTCCTCGCCGCTCGCAAGTGATTCTTTCATCGCCGGATTTTCGGCGGAAACATGAAATCCGACGATTGCCGCCGAACACAACAGGAACGCAAAGAACGCGTATCTGAGAACCTTCATTAATTTGCTCCTTCGATTGGGAATAGACGCGAAGTATCGCACCACCGGAAATACAATGTATTACAAAACGGTCGATTCGGCTATGGGCAAACGGTACGTCCCGTACGGTCAGACTCGCGCGCCAGATCGAGAATCCGCTGGACGCGCAATCCGTCTTCGAAGGTCGCGGCGTTTTCGACGGTCGTCCGCCCCTCTCGGATCGCTTCGACGATCCTCGGAGCGAACGCGACGAAGGCGTTCGGAAAGCCGGAATCGAAGATCCCCGCGACCGACTCGCCGATCGTGACATCGACCTTCGACCACTCGCCGTCACCGGCGCGCGCGACCAGAACGTCGCCGCGGTAAAGAACCCTGATCGAACCTCTCGTCCCGACGAACTCAATGGTGTGCTCGTAATCGGGATATTCGATCATCGAGAGCGACATCGTCCCCGTCGCATCGTCCGTCAGTTCGCCGTCGGCGAAGCGGAACGTAAGAAGCGACTCGTCGTCGGTCGTAACGGGGCACATCGATCCGGACTTGTCGGATCGCGCTTTGACATGCGTCTGAAGCTGACAAGAGAGCGAGGAAATGTCGGTCCCGAGAAACCAGAAAAGCGAATCGATCGCGTGCGAACCGATCGCGCCGAGCGTTCCGCCGCCCGCAGTTTCGTCCGACCACCAATTCCACGGAACCGACGCGTCGCCGCGCATGGCGTTGCGGAACGAGTATTTGACGTGACGCACCTTGCCGATCTCACCCGAGCGGAGCATCGATCGCGCATGCAGCCGGCCGCTCTGAAAGCGAAGTTCGTGGTCGATCAACGCGAGAACGTTCGCTTCGCTGGCCGCCCGGCACATCTTCTCGGCTTCGCCGAGATTCATCGCCATCGGCTTCTCGCACAAAATGTGCTTTCCGCGGGATGCCGCGTAAACTGCCTGTTCGCAATGTTGAACCGGTGGGGTCGTGATGCAGACGAGATCAACCTCTGGATGATCGACTGACGCCCGCCAGTCGTCGGTGAAATGAACCGCTCCGAACTCGCGCGCGGCCGCCTCGGCATTTTCGATTCCCGCGCTCGCGACCGAAACGATCCGGCAGCCGCCGGCCATCTGAAATGCGGGCATTTGAACGCGTCGTGCGAAGCCCGTACCGATGAACGCGATCCCGGGAATCTTCTTGTCGATCGTTGTCATGCAAACCAGATTGACACAATCGCTTCGAAATCAAAAAACGCGCGGTCCGAAGCCCCGCGCGAATCGATCAGATATACGTCTCTTTTGAGTCTCACCCTTTGTCGATGCCAAGTTCGAGTCCACGGCGGCGACGGCGGTTTCCGAATTTAAGGAAGTGCTCGTAAACCTCGCGCGCATCGTCGGCCATGCTGTGGATCTCGGCCCCGACCAAGAATCGGGCGGTCGAGATATGCTCGCCGACTTGCTCGTAACGGCGACCGACGATCTGCATCCGGACCTTGCCGTCCGGCAGATCGATCTCGGCGTTCAGGACCCTCGATTCACCGACCAGATAATTTTCACGGATCCTGATCGACGGAACGATGAACGAAATCCCGGTCTTGCTCAGATCATGCGTCTCCCCCAAGATCGCCATGCCTTCCGTCGGCATTCGAAGTGCGCCGGTGCTCCGGTTCGGCTCGAACCAGATCTTGATCGGAGCCTCGACGGACTTCCGGGTCGACACCACGCTGCCAGCGATCCTCCGGTTCAGCTTTGCTACCAACTTACGAATCATCTGCTTTATTTTGTGTTACTTAGGGGGAAACCACGTTGGACGAACAACTTATAAACCTTTTTACACAAAATTTCAACAAGTATTTCTAATATTTCATACAAAGTTTACTTTTTAAGTGCTTGACCCTGAACGTCTTTCGACGAAAACTTCGGGTTCTTTCCATCGAATTCCAGAAGGAACGAGAGCTTTCCGGATTTCCCGTAGGCAGCCGGGACGGCGTTGGCGTAATACTTCTTTTTGTCGGCGGAAAGAACGAGTGTGAATTGATATCCGGTCGACTCCGTCGAACTCGCGTCTTCGGGCAAAAGTCCGGCTCCGATGAGCTGCTGCATTTCGCCGTACGATCCGCCGTTCTGCAGCGCAAAGACCGTTTGCGATTTGTAGATCCGCTCAAGCATCGCCTTTGCTTCCGCTTCATGAGTTTCGATCCGAAGATTGAAGAAATAGCGATTCCCTTCTTTCTTGATCTGAGCCTCGGCGGTTTCGTCGACTGTGAGAATGATCCAGTAATTGGATTCCTTTCGAAGCCTGATCTCCTGAAGTTTGACCTCGCGGGTTTCGTTGTCGGGTAGCTTCGCCGTGACGGTCGCATAATTTCCTGAGATTATTTCGCCGTTGATCTCGACTTCGGCCGGGACGCCGACGGCGATCTGCTCGAAATCAACCTTGAGATCGTCCAGTTCCGATTCGGTAAGGCCTTCGATCGCCGGCCGCAGATTCGTCAGAAACAGTGCTTCGCGGAACTTTTTGTCGCGAAGATAACCGTAGAAGACGCGCACCGTGTCGGCCGGACCGTTATCGGTGATCTCAATCGTGGCATGTTTGGAATACGAAGCCGCCGGATCGTTTTTCGACGGACCGCTGATCTCGACGGCCGGGCTGACGACCGGATCGGCCGCGGCGACGGGCCGCGCGGCATCGGTTGAACAGCCGGCGAGAAGCGCAAACGAAACGACGACGCAAAGACCGCAAACAAAACGCATTCTGTACATAGTTACCAATTTGAAAGATATTCGTTGATCGAACTGATCTCGGGACAAGAGCGGCTGGGGAATTCGCCGCGCCTGTTGATTATAGCGCGGTGCGTACAAAAAGGTAAAACAAAAACTGAAATTCTTTGTGGATTGCTAATAACGGTTCAAAATTCAAGATTCAAGATACACAAAAAACTTGAATTTTGAATCTTGAATTTTGAATTTTGAATTTTGAACCTTGAATTTTGAATTCTGAACCTTGAATTCCTAATCTTGAATCCTATTCGATCTTCAGATTCACGGTTTCGGTCTTCCCGCTCTCGACGCTGACCTTCGTGGCGTCGTTAAGATGCTCGGCGAGCCAGTTGTTCCATTCTTCGCCCGTGGTCGACTGCTGCGCTCCGAGGATAATGACCGCGTATTCGCCGGGCGCTACCTTGGCGTCGAATGCGCCCTCGGAATCGGACTGGGCTGACTGCTGAAACGTCGCGTTGCGCTTCTTCGCATCGGTCGGCACGAGCATTATCCGGACGCCCGACACAGGTTCTTTGTCGGCGTTCATGACCGTTCCCTTGATGATTCCGGTTCCCTTGCCGAGAATGATCCGAACGTTCTCGAGTTTCTCGCCTTCGCTGAAATCGTATTCAGCGGTCAGCAGGTCCGTCGGACCGGCCATTACGCTCTTGACGTAATAGTCGCCGTCATCGACCCGGACGGTGAACTTCGTCTTCCCGGTCGCGACGTTCTCGATCTTGAAATCATGGTTCGGTTTTGTGGGCTGAGGCCTCGGCCGCGGAAGACGCGAGGTGGTTGAGACCGCGACCTCCGCCGTCACGTCGTAATTCCCGACCGATGCCGATGTGCTCAGTTCCGCGGTTTCGTTCTCGGCGCGGATACTGAC
>JAKOSS010000563.1 GCA_029777145.1 Acidobacteriota bacterium
CGTCCCGGAGATGCTCGGCTGGGAACGCGCCGACAATCTGACCGAAGCGATCGCGATGGCGCGTTCGATCCAGGGACGCAACGCCGAGATCACGATGCTCCATCAGCCGATCATCGGCCTTTGTAGCGTGACAGACTGACGATTTTGGATTTTTGATTTTGGATTTTGGATTCAGTCGACCGGAACTGAGAATCGGGGACGATGATTTGCGGTTGCAAATCCCGATCGCGGTGATCATCGAATTCCGATATCCCTATTTCCGGATTCGCAAAATTCGGCGCACTTCTCCCATTCACCCGTTCGCCTGTTCCCCGTTCGCAGTAAGGTCAGTCCGCGAACTTCCAGAAATTGATCCCGCGCGCGGTGTCGAAGAAGCCGGAATCATCGAGTCCGTAGGCGTACTTGCCGTTCTTCGTCCAGCCGCACGTGCCGAGTCCGCTGTTTTCCACCAGCTTTGTTTTCTTGTCGAACTTGGCGTAGGTCTCATCATACAGGCTTTGGACCGAATTTCCGGTCGTCGCATCAAAGACGTAGGTAACCTTGCCGCCCCAGCGCATGATGTAGCGGTAATCGGTACTCAGACGGGCGAATTCGGTGTTGTAAGACGTATCTTCCGGTTCCCAGGCCTGCCGGTCTGAGCTGCTCTGCGCGGAATGGAACTTCAACGGGATCCGTGTCACGCGCCCCGTATCGCGATTCCAGACGCCGAAACTCCCCAGTTGTTCCATGACGATCAGTTGATCTTTGTTCGCGTAGCCCATCGTACCGTCGACGAACATCGGTATCGTCAGCGTCCGCTGGCCGGTCATCATGTCGTAAAACTCGGTCTTCGGCTCACGCTTTTCAGAGTTGTTGACACGCGAAACGGCCAAAACTCCTTTCGCCTCGATAAACGACGTCATGTAAAAGCGTTCGTACTTGCTGTCGCGGACGATCTCGTACTTCGGCTTTGACGTATCCGCGAGATCGTAGACCATCGCCTTGTTGTCGTCGCGCAACACAATAAGGCCTTTCTCCGATGAATAGTCGGCCAAATAAATTGTGTCGCCGGGTTTGTCCGAAACGAATTCGACCATCGGATCGGCAGTACCCGGACGATAAACCCGCAACCGCTCTTTGCTTTGGACCATCAGGTACTCGCCGCCGACAAGTCCTTTGTAATCAATGTCTTCCTTCGGGAACTTGCGCGTCACCTCGAACTTCGGAGATCCGTCGCCGGCGATATCGTAAACGCGGAAACTATCGTCGACTTTGACCACTACGTAACGGCGATCGACGATCTGTTTGATCGAAAGCCCTTTTTTCGGATCCTGCGATCTGATCTCGTACTTGGGACGGCCATCGCCGTCGATCTCCCAAACGATGATCCGGTCCTCGCGCTTCGAAAGCAGGTATTTCTCGTCTTCGCTGACGGTCGTTTCCTCATAGAACGATTTAGGTTGGAAGCCGTCGGCCGTGTATTCGCGTTCGACCTTGCCGTCTCGAACGTCGCGGAGCGTGAGCATTCCGCCCTGTTTCGTATTCGGCCCGACCCAGTCGATCTTCGTCTGGCCCGAACCGACGATTACTTTGGTCGAATTCCGGATCGGCTGCTGAAACTTGAAATCATCGACGGTGTAGGTGTCCTTACGTTCGAAGGTGTCGCGGTCGAAACTCCCGAATCCCGCCATCTTTTCCGTAAATCCGAAGGCGAGAATCTCGTTTCGCGTTTCATCGAGCGCGACGTAATCGATATCGACGTTCGGCAGGTCGAGGGTCTTCACCGTCTCGAGCGTCTTGAGATCACGGATCACGGCGCTCCGAATCTTGCTCGTCCCGAGTTTTTCGCTTGTCATGATCCATTTGCCCGACGGCTCGATCACCCACGGTCGCCATTTCAGCGCTTTCGGGAGCCCGAGCAGCAGATATGTGCCGACCCAACCACCGGGCGAGAACTGCTCGATCTGATGGTTCACGGAATTCAACAGTTTCGCGTTGTCGACGTCCCACACCTGGATCGATTTCTGCCCGATGATCACGAGTTTTTTCTCATCGTCAATGAATTCGTACGAGGTGATCTTGTCCTCGCCTTTGACGAAGCCGAGCTTTGCGTGGAACTTCAATACATCGCCGGCGCCAAACGCGTTCACGGCAGCGATAACAACCAACAGGACGAAAATCTTGAGTTTCATGAAAATCATTCGATCTCAAACCGAGCGAAGATCTCGTATCTGAGTTTGATCTGGGTAATGTTCAGAGTGTCGTCACCCGAAGATTGATTGTCGCCTCCTCTAACGACGTTCGACGTGATGTTTGCATAGACGTTCGGTCTCACGAAACTGTTGCTGTTTTCCTCGACTTCGCGTACGAAAACGGCCTTTCCCGCACGCTCACCGATCGCCGCGAGCAGGTAATCTGCCTTGGCTTTGGCCGCTTTCAGCGCCTCGATCTTGGTTTCACGTCGGTACTTTGCGAGATCCGTGTGCGTCGAATCGATCAGGTCAAGTTTGGACAAGTTGAGGCGGTCCGCCATGTCCTGCAAGCGATCTATCTTGCTGATATCGTGCACTTTAAGACGATAGTCTTTCGTTCCGAGCGTGTCCTTCAACCGGCGCTGACGGACGTAAACGCTGGTCAGATCGTAGATCGTCAGGTCCTTTTGGACATCGACGCCGATCGCCGTCAGTTCGCGTTTGAGCGCTTCTTCCTGATCCTCGATCGTGATCTTTTTCTTGCCGTCGACGCGTTCGACGAGCGTGATCTTGAACGTGAACTCGTTCGGCGTGACGAAAGTCTCGGCCGATCCGGTGACCTCGATGACCCGGCGATTGTCGGCGGTCGTCTGCGATTGCGCCGAAGCGGCGATCGCGAGGACCGCAAACAAAGCGATTGCAAAAAGTGATCTGAAATTCATAGGTGACTCCTTTTGCCGTTCTCTAATTCTGAAATTCTCTTCTTTGTTGTCTTGTAGTCGTCAGAATCAGGGGCGTAAGACATTCCCTTAACAAACATTTTGTAGTGCAGGAGAGCATTCCTGTAATCGCCCAAACCGTCATACGCTTGACCAATTAATCGATCGTGAACGTATGAGGTGTCGCTCTCCCCGTAAAGGTCTTTTGCGAGTTTTGCTTCGTTGAGCCCGTCCGCGAACTTTCCCGTCTCCACCAAGATCTTCGCCAATGCCCAGTGCGCCCGGGCGTCGTTGGGATCCTTTTCGATGATCTTCCGAAAATAGCCCGCCGCCTCTTCATTTTGATTTAGTCTGACAAGAAGTTCGGCAACCCGGCGAAACATCTCTTTGTCATCTTTGCCGGCTGCAATAGATTTCTTGAATTCGTCGATTGCCTCGGAAAGTTGCCCGGCGACTTGCAATCTCAATGCTTCCTGAAAGTGTTTTTCGGCATCTTCCGATGATTCGGCTGCAATTGTCGGAACGTTTGGAGTTGACGCATTGTCAGATCGAACCTGCGAATCTTGGCAGGCGGCAATCGCGAGGATCGCAAACAAAGCGATTGCAAAAAGTGATCTGAAAATAGTTTTGACTCCTAATTCAAGGTTCAAGATTCAAGAACGGCCGACCCACAATCGCAAATCGAAAATCGCAAATCGAAAATTGCGAGGCGGAACTCCAAACTTACGAATCCGAGCGTCGATATCTGTGCGTGATCGGACGGCGCCTTCCGACGCCGATCGCGTTTTTCGAAATAATGATCGTGGGCGGCAATTGTTGCCTTTTGAACTCGTTCGCCGGGTGCTCGACCTTGTTCAGGATCTCGTACACGAGTTTCGGATCGTTTCCGCGGGCGATGATCTCCGACGGCGAAAGTTTTTGTTCAAAGTAAAGATGCAGGATCGGGTCCATGCGTTCGTAGGGGGGCAGAGAATCTTCGTCGAATTGGTTGGGCGCAAGTTCAGCGCTCGGACGCTTGTCGATGATCTTCACCGGGATCAGTTCGCGCCCGGCTCGGTCGTTGATGTGACGCGCGACCTGCCAAACTTCGGTCTTGAGGACGTCGCCGAGTACCGCGAGACCGCCGTTCGTGTCGCCGTAGAGCGTGCAGTAACCGACGGCGAGCTCCGACTTGTTGCCGGTCGAAAGCAGCAGACGTCCTTCGGCGTTCGAGATCGCCATCAGAATCACGCCGCGCAGTCGCGACTGCATATTCTCGGCCGCGAGGTTCTCGCCGCCTTTTGTCGGTTTCGAGAAATGAAGCTGATTGAGCAGGACCTCGAACGCACCCGAGATCGGCTCGATGCGCGACTCACAACCGAGATTGCGGACGAGTTCTTCCGAATCCTTGATCGAGCCTTCGGACGAGAACGGCGACGGCATCATCACGCACAGCACGTTCTCGGGGCCGAGCGCTTCGGCGGCGATGGCCGCGACGAGCGCCGAATCGATGCCGCCGCTGAGGCCCAAAACCGCCTTTTTGAAACGGTTCTTGTGCGCGTAATCGCGGACGCCGAGCACGAGCGCGTCGAGGATGGCGTCGATCTCGTCGCCGGTGATCCCGCGCGCGTCGGGCTTATGGACGTCGAGTTCGACCGATTCGACGAACTCCTCGAAAGCCGGCGCCTGCAGGATGATGTCGCCTTCCTCGTCGGCGATGAGGCTCGCGCCGTCAAAGACGATCCCATCGTTTCCGCCGATCAGGTTGACGAACACGATTGGAACACACGACGCCTGCGCGCGGTGCGCAACCATGTCGCAGCGGAGCTTGATCTTGCCCTTGTTGTACGGCGACGCATTGATCGATACGAGGACGTCGGGACCCTGGCGGAGCGCGTCGTCCGCCGGATCGTGATCGTAAAGCCTTTCTTTCCAGAAGGTTTTATCGTTCCAGAAATCTTCACAGACGACCACGCCTATCTTGCGCCCGTCGATCTCGAAAAGGCGGTTCGGCTTGTCGTTCGGTTCGAAATATCGCGGATCGTCAAAGACGTCGTATTCCGGAAGGAGCGTTTTGTCGATGAAACCGAGGAGTTCGCCGTCGTGGATCACGGCCGCGCAATTGTAAAGCCGGCGGCCGTCCGTCTCCTCGTTCGGCCGGATCGTCCCGACGATCGCCGTGATTCCGATCGTCGCGGGAATGATCGCCGAAAGCGGCTCGAGCGCGTGATCGATGATGTCGCGGTCCTGGAACCAATCCTGCGACGTGTAGCCGTGCGTCACGACCTCGGGGAATACGATCATGTCCGAGCCGTCCGACTTCGCCTTGTCGATCGCGTTCAGGACCTTTGAAACGTTTCCTTCAAGATCGCCGTTCGTCGTGTTGATCTGTGCGATTGTGACTTTCATGAACGAAGGAGCCGCAATTTTGACCTATTCGGAAGTTTTCGGGCCGCCGTTTCGAGAGTCCGACTTCTTGACCATCGTCAGACGGTTGCCGCGCTCGTTGTAGGTGACCTCGTCCATGATGTTGTAGATGAAAAGGACGCCGCGGCCGCTGGTTTTAAAGAGATTGTCGGGGTTGAGCGGATCGGGGATCTCGGCGACGTTGAATCCTTCGCCCTCGTCCTCGATCGTGAATCTGGCCTCGTCGGGCGACACATCGGCCGTGATCCGGACGAGTTTTCTGGAGTCGAATTTGTTGCCGTGCTTGACCGCGTTGACGAATGCTTCGTCGAGGGCGATGAACAGATTCGAGGTTTCGGGATTGATGACGCCGAGCTTTTCGACGCGGCGCATAAGGTAACTGAGGATGTCGTGCATCAGCGAGATCATGCTCGGCACTTCGAACTCGATCTTTTCGTGGATCGCCTGCACGGCTTCGATCTTGTCGACGACCTCGGCTTTGCAGTTGAGCGTCATTTCGACGCATGCCTTCAGATCTTCCTCGGTGCAATCCGACGTATCGAAGCCTTGAACGCTCAGCTTGAACGCCTTGATCGCGCTGCGCGATTCATCGTTGGAATCGCCGTCGAGATCTGAAATGAAGAGGTTGAACTTTTCGTGTTCGACGAGTTCGACGGCGTCGTCGCGATTGTCAACAACCGTCACCTGATGACCGAATTCGGTGAACCTGCTTTGCAGCAGGGTCGCCAAATCGTCGTGGTCGTCAACAATTAAGATCTTTTTCTGCATCGTGTTACCGATTCGCCAGCCCCGCGGTAAAAATTACGCTAAAATAACTTTTTTTGTTGCAATCATAACCCAAAGGACCGGGATTTTCATACATGATGGATGAAAAACTAGGACATTATTTCCGTCGGAATGATCTCTCGGCATATTCGTTCCGCGAGCGCCTGCTGATCAAACTCGCGGACATCGTGTTTTATTCCGTGATCGGTCTATTTGGGATGACTTACCGTCTCGAAACGGACGACGAAGCGGATCCGGCTAAGGCCAATTTGGACGAACCCGTGATCGTCGCAGCTTGGCACGAGCATATTTTTGCCGGCAGTTTCCTTCTTCGCGGCAGGGACCTCGTGGTTATGGTGTCCCAAAGTTTTGACGGTGAGTACATCGCTCGCCTCGCGACCAGATTCGGAATCGGCTCGGTCCGCGGATCGTCAACTCGTGGAGGAATTGGCGCATTGATCGCTCTAACGCGGGTGATCAACGAAGGATTGTCGGTGATTCTCACGGTCGACGGTCCGAAAGGACCTGCACGTATCGTCAAGCGCGGAGTCTGCGCTCTGGCAAAACAAACCGGAGCGCCGATTTTGCCGGTTGCGGTCGAACCGTCCAGGTACTGGACCATCGGCAGTTGGGATCGGATGCGCATTCCGATGCCGTTTGCCCGACTTCGTCAGTATTGCGGCAAACCGATCGTTGTCGGGCCCGCCGACGACGTCGACACGAAACTCACGGAAGTCCAGGCCGCACTTGACGAACTCAATCAAGCTGGTGAATCATGGCGTCAAAGCCTTAAGTCTTCCCACTAACGAATATTGCCCCTAATCGAGTGACGGCCGTCGCTCGTGGCCTGCATTTCGGGTCGATCTTAAAAACAGGGAGAAGAGATATGTTCGAATCGATCATTAATAATGCTCGGGACAATTTCGGTTTGGGCGACAAGGCGGGAAGTCTCGTGTCGTCGCTGTTGGGCATCATCGCGAATCCGGCAAACGGCGGATTTTCGGGATTTGTGGAGCGATTCCGCGAGGCGGGATTAGGCGAAGCCGTGGATTCTTGGATCGGCGATGGCTCGAACCAGCCGATCACCGACCAGGAAGTCGAATCGGCTTTCGGAAGCGAAACCGTCGACGAGATTGCCGAACAGTCGGGTCTCGACCGAACGGTTGCCGTTTCGGCATTGGGAACGATCACGCCGCAGATAATCAATGCACTGACGCCCGACGCGAAGATTCCTGACGACGAAAGCCTGATGAAGCGGATTGCCGGATTTCTTTCGGAGTTCGGAGGCGCGGTCGGCGCAGCCGTTCTCGGGGGATTGGCTTCGGCCGGCGCACTTGCCGGATCGGCCGCCGAGAAGGCCGGAGACGTCGCCGGCGCGGCCATTGAAGCGGGCAAGGATGTTGTCGGGAAAGGCGCGGATCTGGTCGGCGACGCCGCCGGAGCCACCGTCGATGCCGGCAAAAAGGTGGTCGGCGCGGTCGGAGACGTCTTTGAAGGCGATTCTGACGGCGGCGGAATTCTGCGATGGCTCTTGCCGCTTCTGATCCTCGTCGGTCTCGTGATCCTCGGCGTCTGGTTCTGCGGGAAGTCGACTCCGACACAGCCCGCGACGAACGCTTCAAAGTCGAATTCAAATGCGATGCCGACTGCTAAGTCGGTCGAATCGAGTTTTTCGATCACGGCGAAGGACGGAAAGTACGCAGCAACAGGCGTCGTTGCTGATCAAAAGACGTTCGACGAGATCAAGGCGAAGCTTGAATCGCAATTCGGCGCGGGCAATGTCGATCTGACCGGACTCAGGGTCGATGCGTCGGCGAAACCGTTCGCAATCGGCTGGTGGGACAACTTCCAAAAACTGCTGCCGAACCTGAAGGACTGGAAGAACGGAACGCTGTCATTCGCCGGAAACGCGATCACCGTGGCGACGGGGCTTCCGGCAGCCGCGCTCGATCAGCTGAAATCGTTGTTCACCGGCTGGACATTGCCGACGATCGACGCCGGCGTGAAACGAACCTTGACCGAGGTCGCGCTTCCCGACGGCACAAAACTCCAGGCGTATCCGGGCGGAATCGAGGATCAGCTGATCAAGTTCATTGGATCCGACGAATTCAAGAACGGCACGTCCGAAACTTTGAAGAACAAGTGGTTCAATTTCGACGATCTGAACTTCGAGTTTGGAACGACGAAACTCGCGCCCGAGTCAAAACGCCAGTTGGACAATATCGTCGCGATCCTCAAGGCGTTTCCTGACGTGAAGATCAAGATCGGCGGATACACGGACCGGAAAGGCGACGACGCAGCCAACAAAAAGCTGTCTGACGATCGTGCCAAGGCCGTCAAAGCGGCTCTCGAGAAAGCGGGTGTCGGATCTCAGGTTCCTGAGGCCGAGGGCTACGGCGAACAGTTCGCGACGGTCGCCGAAACCGCCAGCGACGACGAACGCAAGGTCGATCGCAAGACCGCGATCCGGCTCTTGAAATAGAAAAGCAAACGGCCGCGGATTTCGAAGATGGCGCGGATCTTTTTCAGATTGATCTGCGTCATCCGCGTGATCCGCGGCTTCGAAAGAAGTTTTTGACCGCGAAACGACGCGAAAATGTGTTGCCCGAATCGGCGGTGAAAACGGTCTCAGTTGCCGTTCGTCGATCTATGCGTCCATTTGTTTTCGCGTTTTTCGCGTAATTCGCGGGAAGACGCTTTTCCGCTCTTATTCCCGCGCGAGGTAATTCGCGGTCAGGATCACGAACGAGATCCAAATGAGATCGGCGAGGAGAAGGTGCCCGACCTGCATCAAGATCGGTCCGAGTGTCAGCAGCGTCAGAGCGCCGAAGGCGAGTTGAGCGATGAGAATAATGCTTACGACATTCGACCACCGGCCGACGCGTACGTCGCCGTC
>JAKOSS010000564.1 GCA_029777145.1 Acidobacteriota bacterium
AAAAAAACCTATTGGCACAACCGGACCGAAAGGAACGGGCGGGAAGCGAAAGCGGAACGCAGGTGCTGACCGGACGCGACGAGCCGTCGGACGCGGTCGGAATACAAAATCGGCAGTCGGTAGGGTGTACATCTGAAAGCTGCCAACCTCTTGAAAGCGCTTCGGCGAAGGACGGAGGACAAAATTAGGGGTCGTGGCGAGCAATCGTTACGACCCCTGATTTCGTTTCGGATTCAAAGTTCAAGATTCAAAATTCAAAAAGAAGATCGGAATTCAAGGTTCGTGGGGGATGTCGGAACAATCGCACTGCGCGATCATTCAAGCCACTTCCCTTGCTGAAGCTGCTCTTTTCGCGGTTTTTCGCGTAAATTTGCGGTCAAAGAAACAAGATCCGACCGCGACGGAACGCGAATCGACGCGAAAAGCGACGGCGGCGAGAGATTCGAAAACCCGAGAGCCGTGCGAATCAGGGTTCGGTGAATTCTCCGACAGGCTCCAAGATTCAAGATTCAAACCGGACGTCTTCTTGAATATTGAATCTTGAATTTTCAGTTTTAGATCTTGATTTTTGAATCTTGAATTCATAGCAAATACAATTGCTACTTATGTTTATCGACCGCGCGAAGATCAGGGTGAAAGCCGGCGACGGCGGAAACGGCGTGACGGCGTTCCGTCGCGAGAAGTTTGTTCCGCGCGGCGGTCCGTCCGGCGGCGACGGCGGTCGGGGCGGCGACGTCTGGATCGAGTCCGACGAGGGCCTGAACACGCTGCTCCATCTTCGCTACAATCCCGAACATAAAGCCGAGCGCGGCCGGCACGGCGAAGGTTCGAACCGACACGGAAAGGACGGCTCGGACGCGATCGTGCGAGTTCCCGTCGGAACGCAGGTTTTCGACGCCGAGTCAGGTGATCTGCTGTTCGACTTCACCGAGGCAGGACAGCGATTCCAAGCCGCGAAGGGTGGGAAAGGCGGTTGGGGAAACTCGCATTTCGCGACCCCGACACGCTGCGCGCCCAAGTTTCATTACACCGGACGTCCGGGCGATGACCGCGAGCTGCAGTTGGAACTCAAGCTGATCGCCGACGTCGGACTCGTCGGTTTTCCCAACGCCGGGAAATCGACACTTATTTCGGTGATCTCGGCCGCGAAACCGAAGATCGCGGATTATCCGTTCACGACGCTCGAGCCAAACCTCGGCGTCGTCGATCTGGGCGATTTCAGGACTTTCGTCGTCGCCGACATTCCCGGCCTGATCGAAGGCGCATCCGAAGGCGCGGGCCTCGGTGACAGGTTTCTCCGACATGTCGAACGGACCAAACTGATCCTGCATCTCGTGGACGTTTCGTCGCTCTCGGGGCGCGATCCGGTTTCCGATTACGAGATCATCAACCGCGAACTCGCGAACTACAATCCAGAACTCGCGGCGCGACCCCAGATCGTCGTCGCAACGAAACTCGACGCGCTCGATGATGCGGAACGGCTTGAGGCACTTCGTGAACGGGCAGCCCACGACGGAAAGGATTTTCTTGAGATCTCGGCGGTCACGAATCAAGGAACGAAGGATCTCGTTTCGGTCGTCGCTCGCCGGCTCGAAGAGATGAAAACGTCGGAGATCGAACTCGGAGAATCTGTTGATGATCAGTGATCTGTTCGACATGCGGATGAACGATGGCTCACGGCATTTTGCCGACATGCCGGAGACCGTTTTCTTCGATGAGGTCGCCGATCATGCCGAAAAGCTCGAAGGGGCCGAGATCACGAGGTTTCTCACCGACGGTGTGATCGAGATGTGGCTCGATCTGAAGTGGCGCGAACACGAGTTCTCGATCAACAATCAGTTTGGCGATTATTGGTTCTTCGTCACCGACCCCGAGTGCCCTGACGAAATTTTGATCGATTTTTGTTCTCATTTCAGACAGTTGCTCGAATCGCCGGCAAACGATCCTTCCCAATGAATGAAACGCCCAGAAAAATTGCGTTTTTCGGAGGCTCGTTCGATCCGCCACACAACGGTCATCTGGCGATCGCCGATGTCTTGACGGACGCGTTCGAACTCGACGAATTCGTCTT
>JAKOSS010000565.1 GCA_029777145.1 Acidobacteriota bacterium
CGCCCGCGACGATCAATAAAAACGAAACGGTAACAAGTAATTTTTTCATAAGATCAAAATATTCTCGGAGAACGCGACCTCGACGGTTTGTCGGGACTTGATGCGATGATCCTTGACTGAGCGGCGACGAACGCCGGCATCAGGAGCATCATGAATACGCTTACGATTATTGCTCTCATCGTTTTCGCACGGTCGTGATATTCGGTCGCGGCGGCTTTGCCATCCCGTCGCCGAAAAAGAACGAAGTGTGCGGCGGTTGATTGTACGCAACGTTCTGCCAGGCTATCGAAAGGCGATATTGCGGATCGTGCATCAGGGTATAAAAGCGATATTTCGTCGGGATCGTCGTCGTGTAGATCCGAAGTTCCTTGTTGTCGGCTGACCGCCAGATCACCTCTTCGCGCCAGTCGCCGAGGATGTCGGCGCTGAGCACCGGAGTCGCCTTCGTCGAGTTGTTCCACATCGAGCCGTCGGCCGTGAGGATCACGTCGGTCGTCTCCTTTTCCCAGTTCCATTTTGAGATCGTGTTCCGGTCGAGGAGTTCGCTCAGCAGGTCACCGTCCCACAAGATCCCGAAATTGCACGATCGCGGCGTCTTTTCTGAAATGACGTTGCCTTTGGCGTCGAACATTCCGCGGACGCCGGCCCCGAAAACCCACGACTCGAAACCTTTGTAGCGCGGGTCGATATCGAGCGACAATCCGCGGCCCGGGCCTTCGCCGTCGGCTCCGGCCTTGACGGACGGCTTCTTCCACAAGATCTCGCCGGTCCGGGCGTCGCGGAAACTGGCGCCGGCGTCGTCGAAGCGTTCCTGAATGTCGAAGACCTCAAGCCCGGGCCGTGTCGGATCGAGGTCCGATAGATGAAGCGCATCGCCGTGCCCGAGTCCCGTCGAATAGAGCCCGCGTCCGTCATCGTCGATAGCCATCGCGCCGAAGATGATCTCGTCGCGTCCGTCGCCGTCGACATCGCCGACGCTCAAATTATGGTTTCCCTGACCGCGGAATTTCCGGTTCTCGGGTGACGAATCGCTGTCGAAGACCCAGCGGTTCGCGAGTTTGCCGGCGCGGAAATCCCAGGCGGCGATCACCGTCCGCGTGTAGTAACCGCGCGACATGATGAGGCTCGGATGGACTCCGTCGAGATACGCGACGGCCGCCAGAAAGCGATCGACGCGGTTGCCGTAACCGTCGCCCCAGACCGCGTTCAGTTCGTCGCCGGTCGGATTCATCGTCTTCGGGTGCCGCGGCGGAATGAAATCGGTGGTCGCGATCGCCGCGCCGGTGAAGCCGTTGAACACCGTCAGAAACTCGGGACCAGAAAGAATACGACCGGTGATGTTCATCCGTCGTTCCGTGCCGTCGGGATTCGCGACTTCCGAAAACGTGCCCTCGGGCGCACGCCAATCTGCCTTCGGATCGCCGATCACTTTGCCGGTGCCGTCGACCGTGCCGTCGGCAGTCTTGCAGGCGATCTCGGCGCGGCCGTCGCCGTCGAGATCGTAAACGATGAACTGGGTGTAGTGAGCGCCTTCTCGGATATTCTTTCCGAGATTGATCGTCCAGAGCAGCGTTCCGTCAAGTTTGTAAGCCTGAAGGATCGGTTCGGTGGTGAATCCCGAGCGCGAGTTGTCGGCTCCGCGGCCGACCTGATGGATGACGATCTCGTATTCGCCGTCGCCGTCGAGATCGCCGACCGAGCCGTCGTTCGGTGTGTAGCCGGCCGGCGTTTTGAGCGGAACGCTCAGGTATTGCCGCGCGGGCGATCCCGTAGGAAGATTGAATTTGGAGCTTTCGCGATCTGAGCCGCGGTTGGCACGAACGAAGTAGGAGTTGTCGATTGAGAGATCAGCGTTCGTATCGACGAAAAACGTGACGTCGGCGATCGGTTTTCGGTTAAGCTTCGAAGTCTTCCCGGCTGAAATTCGGAAAAGATCGAATGCAATGTCGTCCGGATCGGTGCCGAGAAGTCGCCACGAGACGTAAACCTGCTTTCCGTCGCTGACGGCAACGATCCCGCGCGTCAGATGTTCCATTTGCCGCGGCTCAAGCTTTCCCGCCTGTGTCGAAACGGCGGCGACGGCGGTCATCACGATCATCAGCAGAATCGTTTTCATATCGTTGATCAGAGATTAGCGAACAGCCGCGGATCGAATCCCTCGACCCGAACTTTCCAGTTCGACGGAAAGCCCGGCGCATCGCCCGCCGGCGCACCTTTCCAGCCGTTCGCCATCAACGCCACGGCGTAGAGCAATCCTCCATTTCCCGGCAAATAGAGCGGCAAGTTCGGTCGTTGATAATTGTGACCGTTGACGGCGTAATGGTTCTTCGGCGTATCGAGCAACAGTGCCTTGATCGCCGTTTCGGGTTCGCCGAGGCGCGCGGCCGTCATCGCCGTCATCGGATAGTCCCAACCCCAGGTATCGTCCCAGTTCCACTCCTTCATGACCTTCGCGAGCGTCGCCTTCATCGTCGCGCGATCGGCAAGTTCGCCGGGCAGGACGCCGATTGCGGCAAGCATCGACGGATGATCGGAATTACGTTCGGAATATGTCTGCGGACAATTCTCGTGGGCGAGATAGACGCCGTCTTTGACCGGCAGTTTCGATAGTTTGGCGGTCACCCGTTCCCATTCCGGTTTTCGCTTCAAACCGAGGCGCCGGCGCCACTCGTTCGCCTTGTTCAGGCCCCAATGCCAGTATTCGAGCTCATACGTCGGATTCCACGTCTCGCGCGCCGGATGATTTTCCTGCGCCGGGATCACCGGCGGACCGAGGATGAAACGATCCGACTTCGCGTCGAAATGAGCGTACGATGCCATGAAATCGGCGCTTTCTTCGACAATGGACTTATATCTGAGAAGCGTCGATCGGGTCGGGCGATTGAGATACGCGAGCTCGGCGTAGAAGATCGGATGCGGCTGCTGCCAGATCAGCAGCGGGCCGATCGGCGACGGCGAATCGCGGCCGTCCGGTGCAGTCATCTTTGGCCAGCGGACACCCTTATAGCCTTGTTGCCGGGCGCGTTCGCGCGCCGACGGCAATATGCGGTTGTACCAGTCGAGACTCTTCTCGAGCATCGGGAGTCGGTTCCAGAGCGCGAACTGGGCGGCGTGCCACCAGTGCATTTCGAGATGGTATTTCCCGTACCAACTGTTTGTCGTGAGACCCGTTTCCTGCGGCGGCAGCGATCCCGAACAGTTGATCGCCGTCAAGTACTGCGAAAGCACGATCCGGCGCTCGAGCTCGAGCGCCCGCCGATCTTCCGTTTGAGAAAGATCGACGGCGGCGCCGCGATCCCAGAAATTGCTCCAGAAGCGTTCGGAATTCGAAAAGACCGTCGATGCCTGATTCCGGGTTCGGGCGGTGCCGTCTCGCCTGAACGCGACGCTGAACGCGAACGACGACCGTGACGGTTCCAGAATGAACTCATGACGCGCGCCGGGAAACAAGCCGCGGCAGCCGGAGGCGTCGATATCGACCCGGTAACGATCGTCGTCAAGTTGTCGTTCGAGAGTCGCGGATCCGGCAAACGGACCGACATCGGTGATCGACTCGATCGCAGTCGAGTGCTTATCGACGGATTTCCAGTCCGCCGCCTGCATTGCCGGCGAGCCGTACGGGAACGCGAAACGGATCCTCAGGCGTTTGTCGGCGGCAAGTCCGGATTCTACCGACACCGCGAGAACGTCGCGTGTCGGATGAACCGCCGTGCGCACGAAGACCGGGACTCCTTCAAACTCGAAACGGCTTTCGATCACGCCGCGCCGGAGATCAAGCCGCTGTTGTATCTTCGAGAGATCTTTGGCACCGGCGGGAGTTCCGTCCGATCCGCGGAGATCGAAACCGATCTGCCCAAGATGCAGTCGGTGCGGATTCTCGCGCAGATAGTCGTATAGCTCTTGCTGGCCGGTCCGCCCGGTCTGATACCCGACGGGGCGTCCCCACGTGTCGTACTCACTAAGCTTGTATTCCTGATCTTTGAGGCTCGCCGGCATCGGTGCGGTGTGCCAGCCCCATTGCGACATCGTGCACAGCGGCATCGCGTTCTCGTACTCGGCCGCGAACGTTTGGAGTCCAGTGACATCGCAGGTGAACGCGAACTCGCCGTTGCCGACCGACAGCGGGGAAAGCGTATCGAATTTTCTCAATACAGGGTTGTGGCGCGAGACCAACGCCGGGCGATCGATCGGATTTGAAGGGGTGCGGCGTTGCTGACCGCTGGCGATAACGGCGAACGCGCCGATCGCGGTCGTGCCGACGAACTCCCGTCGGCTTATCTTATCGCTGCCACGATCTCCGCGCGTCTTGTTGGACAATGGATTCTCCAGATTGGATTTTGTGAGCTAATTCTCCAACCTCTCCGGATTATTATCAAGCGGAACGGCGGCCTGTCATTCCGACATCTCGAGCAGGTGTCCGAGTTTTTCCTTTTTGGTTTTCAGGTAGTGTTCCGCCGGTTCGCGAGCCTCGACCTCCATCGGGACGCGCTCGGTGATCTCGAGCCCGGCGTTGCGGAGCGTCTCGATCTTTTCCGGATTGTTGGACATGATGCGGACCCTTCTGATCCCGAGGTCGCGCAGGATCTCGGCGCACTGCTCGTATTCGCGGGCATCGACCGCAAAGCCGAGCCGTTCGTTCGCCTCGACCGTGTCCGCGCCCTGGTCCTGAAGCGCGTACGCCCGGATCTTGTTGATGATGCCGATGCCGCGGCCTTCCTGCTGCTGATAGACGATCGCGCCCCGGCCCGCTTCCTCGATCAGTTCCATTGCCCGTTTCAACTGCGGACCGCAATCGCATTTGATCGAACCGAAAACGTCGCCGGTCAGACATTGCGAGTGGATCCGGACGAGTGTCGGGATCTCCGGATCGAGGTTGCCCTTGAAGAGAACGACAAAATCCTCGTCGCTGGTCAGAGAGCGATAGCCGGCGATCCTGAAACTGCCGACGGCCGTGGGCAGATTCGCCACGGCAATCTTCTCTATGGTTGGATCGGGTTGTTGATTTGGGGAACTGTTTCGATTACCGGACAATATTGCTGCCTCACTAAAATGAAAAGGATTTTCAACGATTATAACGGTCGAAATTTCAATATGGAAGCCTCTCGGGCCGGGACCGCAATGGAAAAGGGCCCGCCGTTTTTCGGCAGGCCCGTCTGTTCTTCATGCAAAGCTTGCGGCGATCACTCGTCGTTCTTCGTTTCTTCGTCCTCGGATTCTTCTTCAGATTCGTGGTGCGCGAAGACGACACCATCGGTAGTTCCAAAGATCTTTGCCATCAATCCGCCAAGGATCTCAGACACTTTGGACGGCTGCGACTGAGTGACCGCGGCGGGCGCCGGTTCGTCGGCAAACGCCACCTGAAGTTTCGCCAATTCGGACGTCACGTGGAGACAATAGGCGCAATCGACCAGGTGCGAAACTACCGGACCGGCTTCTTTTTCGTTAATATTCCCCTCGACGAACGCGGTCAGCGAATCCTCATCGAGGTGCGATTCACCTTTCGCGTTGTCGTCGGCGAATCGCAGATTCAGGAATCGGTCAAGCAATCCCTGAACGCGCATTTCTTCGCCGCGAATTTCAATTTGTCCCATCACAGTACAGCCTCCCAAGCAACAGACGCAAAATTTCGAGAAAGTTGCGCAAAATAATTCTTGGGGGCAAAAATTGTCTAAAGATGAATGGGATTCAAATCAGGTTGCCGAGAGATTTTTGTAAAGGCTGCGGCTGGCAAGATCTTGCGTCGCGAGTTCCATGCAAATCGCGATCTCTTCGTCGCCGAGCGAATGCTTCGTACCAAGCTCGGTCCGAAACAGCTTCAATACCTTTCCGTAACTCTTTTCAAGCCATCGCATGATCGTCGACTCGTGAATCCGGCTTTCAGGATTTTTCTCACGATTCGGCGATTTTCGCTGGAACCAATCTCGGAGCGGCGAGTTCTTGTTCTCTGCCAGGCGCGCGATCTCACGCAGTTTCATGTTCTCGACGTGATAGTAGAGAAGCAGGAGCTTCTCGTGATCGTCGAGACTTCCAAACGCAGTTTCGATCGCCGATACCGTCGCACTTCGGTATCGTTGACGCGTCAGCTCGTCGATCATCGCGTCCTCGCCGCCGAGCGACGGAACCGCGAGACTCGCATGAGCGACACCCTCACCGACATTTTCGGTCATCTCGTCGAGCGAGACCTCATCATGCGAAGCACGATGAAGATCGACCAACGAATGCCAGATCACCGTTCGAAGCCAGCCGCGCAAACTGCCGCGTCCGCTGTAAGTCGAAAACTTCGAAACCCGTTCGCCGTCAACGACGCGCGTTCCGTACAGTTCGACGTAAACCGTGTCGACAACTTCCTGGGCGTTGATCTCGGTACTCGCCAAATGGCGGGCGACCCGCTCCAGATAAGAGCGGTGCATCTGATCAAACTCCCACCATGCGCGCTCGCAACCGTTCGCGCACGCAACGGCAAGATAAAGATCCTCCGATTGAAGTTGTGAAACGAATTCTTCGATCTCGGTATCGGCGGGTGTGGACTGGCTGGCGGAAATGAACCTTCCGACCGCACGTCCGATGGATTCCCTGAACCATTCAGGCTGGACATTGAAATTCGGGGCATTCGCCTTACAACCGGCGAAAATATCCCGGATCATCGCCTCGCATTGATCAGGCAAGAGCAATTGATGATAGGTTTCCGATGCCACAGCGAACATAATTATAAGCCGAAAGAATTGAAATTAGAAACTTGTTGTTGGAAAAACCAAACGGGACTCTTTGAAGGATAATAAAACCGCGACGCGGTGTCCCCGTCAGTTTGGGTAGTAAATTTCGGAAATGTCAGACGGATTGCGGCAGCGGTCCGGCTCCCGGGTTGTCGGGCACGGCGTTGGCGTCTTCCTTGTATTGCAGGCGGTAGAGCCGCCAGTAAAGTCCTCGCTGCCCAAGAAGTTCGTGGTGCGAACCTTTTTCGCGCAACTCGCCGTGATGGAAAACGAGGATCCGGTCGCAGCGCTGGATGGTCGAAAGGCGATGCGCGACGACGAGTGACGTGCGTTCGAGCATGACGCGCTCGACGGCCTGCTGGATGAGTTGCTCGGTTTCGGTATCGATCGAACTCGTCGCCTCGTCGAGGATCAGGATCTTCGGATCGAACGCGAGCGCCCTCGCGAACGAGATCAGTTGCTTTTGTCCGACGGAAAGGCCGGCGCCGCGTTCACGGACGGCCGTCGCGTAACCTTCATCGAGTTTCGCGATGAAGTCGTCGGCGCGGACTTCCTTGGACGCCCATTCGATCCGGTCGTCGGCGATCGAGGAGTTTCCGAGCCTTATGTTGTCGCCGATCGATCCGCTGAAGAGGAACACATCCTGGAGAACGACGGCGAAATTCTCGCGCAGATCATGCAGGTCCCACTCGCGGATATCGACGCCGTCGAGAAGGATCTGGCCCTGCTGCA
>JAKOSS010000566.1 GCA_029777145.1 Acidobacteriota bacterium
CAATCTGACACCCGAAGAGTATCAACGCGTCATCGAGATCATGGGCCGCGAGCCGTCGATGACCGAACTCGGGATCTTCAGCGTCATGTGGTCGGAACATTGCAGCTACAAGTCTTCGCGCGTTCATCTGAGACGGCTACCGACATCGGGCGAGCGCGTCATCGTTCCTCCGGGCGAGAACGCGGGTGTCGTTGATATCGGCGACGACTGGTGCGTCGCGTTCAAGGTCGAGTCGCACAATCACCCAAGTTTCATCGAGCCGTTTCAGGGAGCGGCGACGGGTGTCGGCGGAATCCTGCGCGACGTCTTCACGATGGGCGCGCGGCCGATCGCGGCGATGAACAGCCTTCGGTTCGGTCCGCTGACGAACGGATCGAAACCGGGAGCGGCAGCGACGCAGTCACCGAAAGAGCAGGTTTACAAACGCAACAAAGCGATCCTCAAAGGCTGCGTCGACGGCATCGCGCACTACGGAAACTGCTTCGGCGTTCCGACGATCGGCGGCGAGGTCGTCTTCGACGAATCGTACAGTCTCAACCCGCTAGTGAACGCGTTCGCGCTCGGGATCGTCCGCAAGGACCAGATCTTTTTCGGCAAGGCTGAAGGGATCGGGAATCCGGTCCTTTATGTCGGTGCGAAGACCGGACGCGACGGCATCCACGGCGCGACGATGGCGTCCGCCGAATTCGACGAGGAAGCGCTCGAGAAGCGTCCGACCGTCCAGGTCGGCGATCCCTTCCTCGAAAAACTTCTGCTCGAAGCGTGCCTCGAAGCGATGCGCTCGGGCGCGATCGCTGGAATTCAGGATATGGGCGCGGCCGGACTGACGTCGTCGTCGGTCGAAATGGCGGCGCGCGCCGGAACAGGACTCGAACTCGATCTGTCGCTCGTCCCGCAACGCGAAACCGGGATGACGGCGTACGAGATGATGCTTTCCGAATCGCAGGAACGGATGCTGATCGTCGCCAAGGACGGCCGCGAAAAGGAGGTCGTCGACGTTTTCAAAAAGTGGGATCTCGACGCGGTCGTGATCGGAAAGGTCGTCGAAGGGCATCGTTTAAAGGTCTTCCACAACGGCGTACTCGAAGCAGACATTCCGGTCGATACCGTGACCGACGCCGCGCCGCGCTACGAACGGCCGATGAAGCCCGTGGAGCGGGAGAAGGGGAGAACGGGAGAGTGGGTGAGCGATTCTATCGCAGATCCAAACGAGGCGTTGCTGACGCTTCTTGCTGCGCCGAATATTTGTTCCAAACGTTGGGTTTACGAGCAGTACGACACAATGGTCCGGACGAATACCGCGATCCTTCCCGGGGCGGACGCAGCCGTGATCCGCGTCAAGGAAACGCGCCGCGCGATCTCGATGTGCCTCGACGGAAACGGACGGTATGCCGCCGTCGATCCGCGCGAGGGCGCCAAACTCATAGTCGCAGAATCTGCCCGCAACAACGTCTGCACCGGCGCGCGCCCGATCGCCGTCACGAATTGCCTGAATTTCCCTTCGCCCGAACGCCCCGAGATCATGTGGAGTTTCTCGGAGGTCATCGACGGCATGTCCGAAGCGTGCCGCGCGTTCGACACGCCGGTGATCTCGGGCAATGTCTCGTTCTACAACGAGACCGACGGTAAAGGCATTCTGCCGACGCCGACGATCGGAATGGTCGGACTAATCGAGGACGTCCGCAAGCTCGTCACGCAAGGATTCAAATCCGAAGGCGATGTGATCGCCCTGCTCGGCGTCACCAACGATGATCTTTCGGTGAGCGAGTACGCGCAGACGATCGCGGGGCTTTCGACC
>JAKOSS010000567.1 GCA_029777145.1 Acidobacteriota bacterium
AAGAACGAACTGTTGGCTTTCATCGGCGAAGACTATCAAAGAATCAGGATCCAACTTAAGTCGGTAAAACAGGACGGTTCGAAGTCGCAATCTTACGTCGTTCGCGGAGAGTCCGTTCTGAAAGATCAGTCGCGGCCGTTCGCCGGGACTTTCACGATCACGGAAGTTCGACGTTTCAAAAACATGCATTGGGGGGTCGACGACGAACTTAAGAACTCAGGCATTAAGGTTCAGGGCGTACTGACGGGAAATTACGAGCTTTCCGCTCCCGATTGGGGAACTTTCAAGGGTAGACTGTCGGCACTCTGGTATACCGATCGTGCGGACCGGATCCGGCCCGACAACATCATGATCTATTCCGATGGATTTCGGAACAATCAGTTCATCGGCTTCTGGACGAGTTCATCGGGAACGGAGCGGCTGCGGTCGAACTGGGGCGATCACCGGATCCCCGATTCCGGCGATCTTGATATCGGAGCCGGCGAGTTTTCACCCAATGAAAAGTTTTACAAGAACGGGTGGGAATCGTATCGCATCGGGACTACAAAAAACTGAAGAACTCCTCAAGCTTGCGCGGATCGAGTCTTCCGTCGGTCCTGACGCCCGAGCAAAGATCAAATCCGAACGGACCGACACGCTCGTAAGCTTCCCGCACGTTCGACGCCTGGATCCCGCCGGCAAGAAACACCGGCTTTCCGCACGATTCGACGATCTTCCGGCTCAATTCCCAGTTGTGAACCCGTCCGGTCCCGCCCAATTCCTTGACCGCTAAATTGGGATTTCCCGAATCGAGAAGGATCGAATCTACGTCGGGCGCGATCTCGCATGCCTCATCGACGGATCGTTCGTCGATGACATGGATCACTTGGACGATCTTCACGTTCGGAAGCGCGGCGCGAATCTCGCCGTAGGCGCGGTTGTCGAGGGCATCGACGATCTGAACCGTGTTGGTCTGGACCCGCGAATGATGCGCGACGATCTCATCCGCCGAAGTTTCGCTGGTTAGCAGAAACGTCGCGATCGGCGGCGGAACGCGCTTTGCGATTTCGCGAATCTCATCGTCGGAGATCACGCCCGGCCCGGACGGCATCCGCCCGACAAGGCCAAGCGCCGACGCGCCCGCGGCGATCGCCATCGACGCCTCATCAGGACTTGAAATGCAGCAGATCTTGATCTTGGGAAACACGGATTGCATTTGCGATTTGCGATTGCCGATTTGCGATCGTGCATCGACAATGGCGCTGCTTACTGCTCACTGCTCAAAATCTCTTCCATCACGTCCGAGAACTCATAAATCCCGGTTCGGCCGACGATCCACTCGGCGGCGAGCAGAGCTCCGCGCGCGAAGCCCTCGCGTGAACGCGCCGTGTGCGTCAGTTCGATCATGTCGGCAGCCGAGTCAAACCCGACGATATGCGTTCCGGGAATATCGCCGGCGCGCGTCGCGGCGATCGAAAATTCGTCAGGAAAGCTCCTTTCGACGATTTCTTTGAGCTTGAGAGCGGTCCCGCTCGGGGCGTCTTTCTTGCGCGAGTGGTGCCGTTCTTCGATGAAGACCTCGTAATCGGGGAACTTGGAGACGAGTTCCGATGCGTATCCGGCGATCTTGAAAAAGAGGTTCACGCCGACGCTGAAATTCGATCCGTAAACAAGCGCACCGTCCTGACGGTCGACGATCTCGAGGATCGATGACTTTACCGCGTTCCAACCGGTCGTTCCCTCGACCAAAGGAACGCCCGCAAGGACGCAGGCTTCGACATTTCGGCCAACCGCGGATGCGATCGTAAAGTCGATGGCGACATCGGATCCGCGAAGCCGGTCGGCAAGATCCGACGCCGCGAACGCCGCATGGGTGTCGTCGATCACGACCGCAATCTCATCTCCCTTCTCGACAGCGAGACTTTCGATGAGTTTTCCCATCGACCCGTGTCCGATCATCGCGATTTTCATGGCGTTATTTTGTCACAACGATGGATTTCTGAACAATGTGGTCAAAATGAACTCAGCCACATAGGCACATCAGGGCATGGAGTCGATTCTATGTGACCTCGATGTCTACGCGGTGAATCTTAAGGAACCTGACCACATAGGCACATCAGGGCATGGAGTCGATTCAATTTGACCTCGATGTCAACGCGGTGAATCTTAAGGAACC
>JAKOSS010000568.1 GCA_029777145.1 Acidobacteriota bacterium
CGATCACCGGGCGTCGGTACTCGTCGACGCGGACGACTTCGGGAATCTCGGCGAGCGCGGCCAACGATCCGACCGGCGCCTCGATTCGAAGAACGGTGAAGAAATTGGCCGCAAGTCTGATCCGGTTCATGATCCGGATCCCGCCGATCGATTCGACGGATTTCGCCGTCGATTCAAGATCGGCGCGGCGGAAGACGGCGACGTCGAACATCGCCCGACCCGTATCGGATTCGCCGGCAAATTGCCGCACCTGAGCCGAGAGTTTTGCTTCGGGCATGTAGCGGCCGACCCAGCGGACGCGCGAATGGCCGGCTATGCGCGCGATCGCGGAGTTCTCGGCGAAGACGAAAAATGCCTGGTGCGGAACGTACTGCAAAACCTCGCCGCCGGCGTCTTCGATGTCTTTGAGAAGTTCGTCGGTCGCGATCGTTCCGAGTTGGACGATGAAATAACCTGAACCCGGAGTCGATGAAAGCCATTCGTCGTTCGGCTTGACGGTTTCGGTCCGCGGCTGGACGAGCGGATCGAACTTCGCGTTCGGAAGATTGATCGATGTCTCGATCGGCTGGGCGCCCTCGACGTTCGGCACCGGACCGCGCGAAGCCACCACGACGAAACTGCCGAAGTCGGAAACGACGTCGCCGAATCTTCCGGCCGCTGCGCGTTCGCCGAAATCGCGGGTCGGAACACGATAAAGACGGGTTCCGCCGTCACGGATGACGCGCGTTGTTGCGTCGGCCGCGAACGGCGCAGTCGATTCCGGCTCGGAACCGGCGCTCACTTCGGTCGAAAACGAAACCCAAATGGCGAGAAAAGCAACGGCGGCCAACGCGGCAAAACCTCTGATCACGAATTTCAAATCAATTATCCTCCGGGAACAAAATTGTTAGAGATTCTCGTAGATGAGAACTACGATTGCAAACGCCGCAATCGAATTCGAAAGATGAATGGCGGACCGCGCGATGTGCGATGCGGAAACCCGCACGAAGTAAGGGGCCGGGCTGCGGGCAGCGGCCGCATCCAATGCGTCGCGACCGTCCGATGCCGGAAAGAAAAAGGGCACGTTTTGTTCCGCGCCCAATATCCGAATTCCAAAATCCCAAATCCCAAATGCGAAGGCTTATTGTTCAAGCGAAAGAACGACATCGACGCGGCGGTTCTTCGCGCGGTTTGCCGCGGTGTTGTTCGCCGCCACCGGAACGCTGGCGCCGAAGCCGCGCGCCTCGAGCCGGCCTGAATCCACTCCGAGGCTCATGAACCTTCCGGAGATCGCCTGAGCCCGTTCGCTGGTCAGCGTCGACAGTGCGTCGGGACTTCCCTGTCCGTCGGTGTGAGATTCGACCGAAACCTTGTAATCCGGATTCCCGGCAAGGAGCGAGCCAAGATCATTCAGCTTTGTGTTCGCCGCCGCAGAAAAGCCGCTGACGCGCGGGCCGGACCAATAATTCTCCGGCAAGGTCAGCACGATTCCGCGTTCCGTCTGGCGCACCGTCCCAAAGCGCTTGAGCGCCTGGATCAGCTGCGGCTGCGCGGCGAGAATCTGTTGGATCTTGGCATCGCGATCCTGCTGTTCACGCATCGCCTGCTTTTCGGCGTCGGCCGCTTCGATCCGCTTCCGGTAGTTCTCGTTCTCGACCTTCAGCCGGCCAACCTCTTCCGCGAGCTTCGCGTTCTGCGCGCGAAGATCCTTGACCTGATCGGAAACGTTCGAAACGTCACGCTCCGAGAGTTCACGATTGCGCATCTCACGGGCGAGTTCGTCCTTGAGCCGCGTGATCTCGTTCTGCGCCTCTAGGTACTTGTCTTCCGCCTGCCTGATCTCAGCGTCCTGACGGATCTTCTCGTTCCGCTTTTCACGCGCCTCCTTGCGCGCCATCGCCGTCTGCTCGGCCTTCACCGCGGTTGAGATCGCCTGCCGCGCGGTGATATCGACCGATTCTTCCGGCCGATCGGCCTTCCAAGCATCTTCCGCGTTCTTCAACAGCGATTCGGCCGACTGAAGTTCTTCGGTCGCGTCACGGTCGGCGCCGGCGAAGCGCGCAAGCGCGACGGCCTGTTTCGCCTGAAGGATCGTCGACGGCGTCTTTTGATAATCGAATTCGGCGATCTCGGGAGTCCGTGCGTCGCGGAAATAGTCGCTCGAATTGCCGAAATACTGGATCGCGCGGGTCGTCGAGATCGCCACGCCGGTCGTTGTGTACGGGCTCAGGTTCTCGAGCATGATCGCCTGGCTCGGACGCCGGACAAGGAAATGCGGTTCGGCCGTGATGATCAGCGCGAACGTCTGGAGCGGGGTCGTGACGGAGATCTTCGAGTCGAATTCGAACGTCCCGCGACGCTTGATCTCGCCAAGGTTGTCGATCTGGCCGTCGGGCGAGACCGCCCAAAGAACGTACGTCGCATAGCCGGCGCCGAGTTCGAACGGCCTCGGCATCTTCGAAACCGAAAGTTCGATCTCGGTTCCGTTCTTACTCGTCCGCTTCACCTTGGCTTCGCCTTTCATCCGCGGGAACCGGGTCGTTCCGCGAAACTGAACGTAAACAAGTTCGTCGAGCGGATACGTGATCGCCGTCGTCTGACGCGCGACGTCAACCTGTCCGAATGCCGCGATCGTACCGGCAACCAACGCCGCGATCGCGACGAAAATTCGCAAAGTCTTTGTTTTATTCATTTACAATACTCCGGAGCGCGCAAGCTAAAGAAAAGATGCCATAATTCTTTTGGGCGTTGCAAACCAATAGCCGGACGTTGTTCCAGCCGATTCCGCATAAATCAAGCGTTCACGCGTGACGGATTCGGGCAAACGCAAGCTTCCGTGCGAGTTACGTCGCTCAGGCGCGATATGCAACCCAAATCGAGCCCGATCTCAACTGTAGACGGTCGGGATTCAACGCGCGACAAGCAAGAATCAAAACCTGACTGCCGAAGAACAATGTACGACTGCCGCGAACCGACTTCTGACATCCGGAGTTAACGTTCTGGCAAAGAAGAATGAACATGTGAATAACGATATCAATGACGGGAATCACGACCGACGAATTGGTAATGCACGGCCACGCACCCGATCGCGGGAGCGGCCGATCCAATGCAATTTCGATCCGATCGATTCGGAAACCGAAGCAAAAGCGCGAATCCGGTTCAATCAGTCGCGGAGCGACGGCAAAATTTAGCCGCGCGGCGTAAGCCCACGGACATATATGAGGTTTTGAATCAGGAGTCGCGTGAGAGACACGATCATTGACGCACCGAATCATCGCTCGCGCCGACTCAACTCGTCCTGAAAAACTGACTTGCACGGGTCTGTCGATTCCGCCATCGGACAGTCAATCCGGGAATTGCGGATCGGGGATCGCGCCAGACCCGACGCACCGGATGCATGGAGAGCCGGCGCCTTGAATCCCGTGCAGCCGACTTGTTTCTGCGATGCGCCAATTCCATCCCTGCGGGTGCGAAACTCAAGTTCGGTATGCCTCAACTGCATCCGTGCGGGTTCAAAACTCATGTTCGGTATGCCGAAACTCAAGTTCGATATGCCAAAACTCAAGTTCGGTATGCCAAAACTCAAGTTGGGAATACCTCAATTGCATCCGTGCGGGTTCAAAACTCAAGTTCGGTATGCCAAAACTCAAGTTTGGTATGCCAAAACTCAAATGCGGTATACCTCAATTGCATTCGTGCGGGTTCAAAACTCAAGTTCGGTATGCCAAAACTCAAGCTCGGTATGCCAAAACTCAAGTTCGGTATGCCAAGACTCAAGTTTGATATGCCAAAACTCAAGTTCGGTATGCCAAAACTCAAGTTTGAGTTACGCCTTCAGGCGTGATCGAAGCGGGTCGGGAGTCAGGAGTTAAGAGCTAGGAGAACACATCACGTTCGACTCCCGACTCTCCGCATGAGTTACGCCTTCAGGCGTGATCGAAGCGGGTCGGGAGTCAGGAGTTAAGAGCTAGGAGAACACATCACGTTCGACTCCCGACTCCCGACTCTCAACTGTTGCGATTCGCCAACTCGCATGAATTTCGCCTTCAGGCGTGATCGAAGCGAGTCGAGCGTGCGGAGCACGCGATGTAACGGTAGCACCGGGTGACGCCGTCAGGCGGAACCTGGTGACCGGGAGTCGAATAATTCTCCAAAAGCGTGTGAAACACGTGACCCAGGTCAGACGAATTGAACCGGCCGCGAATTCCGCGAATTTCACCAATTCTCTCCCACTCCCCCGATCACCCGCTCGCCCTTTCGTCTCGGCTGTTCGTCACTTACAGCGACGAACCCGTAGATCCGAAGGCACGTAGGGTTTCGCTTCGCTCACCCTACGCTATAATGTCGGTCTCCTTCGGAGACGCAGATCCAAGGGCG
>JAKOSS010000007.1 GCA_029777145.1 Acidobacteriota bacterium
AGCGGATGGGTTTGATCGGGTCGAAGCGCCCACGGATGGTGACCGTCCAGGCGGCCGGGTGCGCGCCGATCGTCCGCGCGTTCGAAGCCGGCGAACGGTTTGCCGAGGAATTTCCAAATGCTCACACGTCGGCGTCGGGTCTGCGGGTCCCGAAGGCGATCGGCGACTTTCTGATCATCGATGCGCTCCGTGAATCAGCCGGGACGGCGGTCGTAGTGCCGGATCTGCAACTGATCGCTGCAGTTCGCGAGATCGGCTCGGCCGAGGGGTTGTTCTGCGCTCCGGAGGGCGCGGCGTGTCTGCCGGCGCTCAAACGCCTGATCGACGAGGCGTGGATCAAGGAAGGCGAAAAGGTCGTGATCTTCAATACCGGCGCGGGCGTGAAATACCTCGAGTGCTTCGAGGGCTAGCTTCTCGATTCGATCAGTTCAACCGAGTCCTGATCGACGAATATCTGGGCATGAAATTGCCTCCCCCATTCCGACGCCGTGACGTCGCGGTATTCGTAAGTCGTTTCGGTATCGTACTTAGGTCCGTAGCCGGGATGGAGTTTCTTTTCAAGCGACGCGCGAATCGCCGGATCCGCTCCGGCACCGATCAATAATTCCGCAAAACGGAGACTGCCGGCACCACCGCCATAATTCTTCCAGAAATTCGGCTGCGAGACGACGGCGCAAAACAGCGGCGTGTGTCCTCCGAAACCGTCATTGTTAACGTCCGCGCGTGCATTCACATCAGCGCCGCGCGCTACCAGCCAGTCAGCGATCTCAAACTCGTAGTAATCGACGCAAAGATGGAGCAGCGTCGTTCCTGCCAGCGGCGTCCCTTGAGTCGCAAGTACTTCGTCGTGACAGCCAAGTTCGGGCGGATATATCTCTTCGTGCGTGAAGCGGCGCGACAGCAGTTCGCGATCCGAAGCCAGGTGTTTCTCGAGAAGGTCGATCCGGCCTCGATGGAGCGCCATCACCGGCGTGTCCGGAAGCGTCAGGCCGTTTTCGGAATAGAGTTCGAGGATCCGGTGTTTCGATTGCGGGTTTCGTCCGTCCGTTTCGAGCACGACGTCGACCGGCGCAAGGCGACGGCCGTGCTCGTCGACGACGCTGGCTCCGATCTCCAGCAGAAACTCGGTTCCGCCGACGTCAAGAGTGTACGCCGGGCCGCCGAGCGCGTCATCGGGCGGCTTGGGCGATCCCAAGTTGACGTACAGGAGCTTGGCGATCCCGATGTGCCCTTTGAGTACCGCGCGTCCCAACGCATATTCGACATCCTCGGCACCGGCCTCAAGCAATGCTTCGACGACCTTCTCGGAACCCGCCGTCGCGGCGTAACTCAAAGGCGGCCCCCAGTTGTTCCTGCGGATCAGGACCGGTTGACGGATTAATGACTGCTCGATCCCGATCAACCTCCGGACGGTCGAAGCATCGTCCTTCCAGATCGCGTTGGCCAACAGACATGCAGATTCTATCCGCCGCCAATTCTGCGCCCCGTAGCGCGCCGCGATCGCTTGTCGCGCTTCGTCGGCGGTAGTCTTGTTGTTGTCGG
>JAKOSS010000569.1 GCA_029777145.1 Acidobacteriota bacterium
AAACGGTTGCGGCGCATGTTATTCAGGCAAATGAGTCGGAACTCGAGATCCTCAAGCGACGTGACGTTGGGATCGCGCACAACCCGCAGTCGAACATGAAGCTCGCGGCCGGAGTCGCACCGGTTCCGGCGATGCTCAAACTCGGCTTGCGGCTCGGGCTCGGAACCGACGGCGCGGCGTCAAACAACGACCTGAGCCTTTGGGAAGAAATGGACACCGCAGCGAAACTTCACAAGGTTTTTACTGGCGATCCGAAGGTTGTTTCAGCCGTCGAGGCGTTCGAAATGGCGACGATCGGCGGCGCGCGCGCCCTTCACATGGAAAAAATCATCGGCTCGATCGAGGTCGGAAAACGAGCCGACATCGCGATCGTCGATTTCTCCAGCGTTCACCAGACGCCGATGTATAACGTCTATTCTCACCTCGTTTACGCCACCAAGGCAGAGGACGTCGACACCGTCATTATCGACGGAAGAATTGTCATGAAAGGACGTCGGTTGCTTACCCTAAATGAAGGTGCTATAAAAAAGGACGCAAACTTGATCCACCGCAAAATCATCGACAGTTTGAAGAAGTAGGTTTCGAAACGCAGGTTCGAGGTATTTGCCATCGCAACTGTCGAAATCGCATAATAGAAAGGTTAATCGCAGGTCGTCTAAAGTGAGCCTTCTTGTTGTTCGCTTGACCTTTACGGAAATTTAGTCGATAGGAGGACTGAAAATGCCGCTAAATGTCAGAAGGTTTTGCACTTCGTTATTTTTAGTAGTATTTGGGTTTTTTACAATTTACGCGCAGACGCCGACATCCGGTGATGTCATGCGCGGCAGGATATCGAAGGCAAAAGCCTTGATCGCCGTCAGAAATTACAATGGGGCGATCTATGAACTTGAGAACATTCGGCGCGAAACGGGCGATCAAACCGTCCACGGCGTCATCAATGTGCTGCTCATGAACTGCTTCCTCGAGCAGGGCGACTACAAGCGTGCGCAGACGTTCTTGTCGGATCTCTTCAACGGTATCAAAACAAACAAACCGAACGCCGCCGCCAATTATTACGCGGCTGCGGGGCAGGTCATCAAAGGCGCCAGAAATCAATCAGAACGCTTCAAGGCACTGGGTTTATCGGTATCCGATCGGAATCTTGAACCGCTCGCGGTAAGCGATCTCGAGAGCATGCGGCAAACGCTTGAGAAAGTGATCGATGACTCGAAGATCGTCGCCAAGGATCCAAAGCAAACGGCGAATGCGTTCGCGTTGCTTGAGGAAGCTGGAAGCGCCCGCGGCTTGCTCGCCCGCGATGATTTCGATTCAAAACGCTGGCAGGATGAGGTCGCGGACTCGCGAGAGATGCTCGCGAATTCGACGAGCACGGTCTTCAATGCGATGGGAGATGCGGAACCGACCAACGTCTCGACGACAAACGTCGCCTCGAACAATACCGTCGTCCCGACACCTTCCCCGACGAACCAGCCCGTAAAGCCGGTCGAGAACAACCCGGTCAAGACACTACCGGTTCCGACAACCGAGGAAAAGACACAGCCAAAGGTCGAGATGAAGCCCGTTCCGACCCCCGCCGAGACGACGGTCGCGAAGTCTGATCCCGAGCCGAAAAAAGAATCTGTCGCCAAGAAGGATCCCGATTCGCAACTTGTGAAGGACGTGCCGACAACACCGAAACGGGAGCGCCGTGTTGAAGAAAAAACGGACGAGCCGGCGGTTCCGACGAATTCTGACGGATCGATCGTGGTCGGATCGTTGCTTGAATACGCGGTTCAGAGGACCAATCCGGTATACCCGGCGAACGCCCGCTCAATGCGCCAAACCGGTGTTGTGAGAGTCGAAGTTTTGATCGACGAGAACGGTCAGGTTGCCGCCGTGCAGAACACCTCGGGTCCGGTACTTCTTCAAAACGCCGCCAGAGACGCCGTCCGAAAATGGAGATTCAAGCCTTTCGTCCGCGACGGGCAGCCCGTCAAGGCGACCGGATTCCTTAGTTTCAATTTCAACTTGTAACTCCGTTTAGTTTAGGAAGTTCAGGAAGTTTGGGGGAAGTTTTGGAAGGAGCGGGGGAATAGGAGCAGGGAGAGTGGGAGGCGACCAATGCTCCCACTCTTCTTCCCAAACTTCCCAAACTTTCAAAACTTCCCAAACTTCCAGAACTTCCCAAACTTTCAAAACTTTCAAAACTTCCCAAACTATTAAAAGCTGGAATATGCCGAATCTCAGTCAATTGCTCGATCTGCACAATCATCTCGATGGGATGTTCTTCGAGCATCAGCGCAAGCTTTTGCGCTACGAATTCTCTTCCGCACTTGATCTACTTAGGCGATATGAGACGGCACTAGTGACGCATATTGAAGACGAGAACACCCATCTGCTGCCGATTTACGCGGAGCGCGGCGAGCAACTCAAGGGCGGCGCGGTTCAGATGTTCTATGATGAACACGAAAAACTGCGGGCGCACGTCGAGCAATTCGCCGAGGTGATCGAACAGCTTCCGGACGATCCGGAGCAGGACAAGAAGCTGATTTGGCTCCTCGAGCGCGAATCCTTCTTCAAGAAACTGTGTGATCATCACGATATTCGCGAAACGCGATTCCTTTATCCCGAACTGGATCGGATCACCACCGAGACCGAACGGATAGATCTGCTGTCGCGCGTCACTTGTTCTTTCGAGGCCATCGATTAATGAACGTACAGGAACTTACGATCGCGTTAATGAAAATTCCGTCCGTTTCGGGTGACGAGGGCTCAGTCGGCGATTTTCTCGGTGAATTTCTGAGCGATCTCAGCTGGACGGTAGAGTTGCAGGCGGT
>JAKOSS010000570.1 GCA_029777145.1 Acidobacteriota bacterium
CCCAGCTCGAGGTTTTGAGGTCGAATTTCCCTAGTTTCTGAAGATCCCGGTAGTCGTCTTCGCTGAGGATTTCGATACCAATCTCGGCCGCGAGGTCGAGCGCGCTGTTCTCGGGTTTGTGTTCCTTCCTCGAATCGAGCGCTTCCCGGTCGTAGCACAGACTTCGCCTTCCGGCTGGACTTTCCGCCGAGCAGTCGAAGAAGACAAACTCGCCGGTCTTCGAATCGTAACCGACGACGTCGGGTTCGCCGCCGGTCTGTTCCATCTCGTAGAGAGAATGGATCTTCGCCGGATCGGCCTCGAGCTTCGCTCTGACATCAGACCAATTCAGTCCTTCGTGACGGTTCTTATTCTTCTCAAACCTTGCTTCCAAGGCCTTCAAAAATTCTTCCCTAAGCTCTGTTTTCATAGTTTTCAAACAATACCGTCCTAAACGTCGATAAATCACGACAACGAAGCAAACGATCACCGCGCATCTGCCCTGAATCGGATCTTCGACTCTCGCGAGCGTGCGAAGCACGTGACGTTTCGATAGCACCACGTGGAGCGAAGCGACACGTGGTGTGTCGACCCATAATTTTGTCCGAGCGTGTGAAACACGCGCCTTTTGGCCCGGCATCGCGTGTTTCACACGCTCCGGAATCTTCGCGCGGTCGGACACCAGGCTCGGCTTCGCCTTCACATGGTGCTACCGACGCGACGCGTGGTCCGCACGCTATGGCCGATTGCTGCGATCCCGGATTACGGGAATCCTGTTTGAAACCCGCGTTACAGCGTATCGCGGACAATGAATTTAAGCTCTCGCGGAGCGCCCGGCAAACGTTTTGGACAGCATTGGTTTTCAATCCCGAGTTGATTCAACTTTCGCTCAAAACCGTCGCGCGTGCAAAGCGTGTGGACCCAGGTTCCGTCAGCGCGTTTGTAAGAAATGATCCCTCCGTCTTCGAATTCCGAGACGAACACCGGATCGTTCGCATGCGGCGACGAAAACTCGCGAACTTCGATCTTTTCCCGGATCAAATCCGCGATGCTAAGCAATCGCGAAACTCCACGCAGAACGAATCGGCCCGGACATCCGTGAATTGGCTTCCAATCGCCGCGCCGCTCCATTTCGTCAAAGGTCATCTGGCTCATGAGTTCATTCCGCGGACCGCCCACGCGCGAGCCGTCAGGCTGATCGATCCGTCCGATTGAGCCGGCAAACGGGCGCGGAGGTTCTCGCGCAAAGCGATCCGTCGGTCTTCCGTGAGCGACATCGTGTATGCAGGCGCCGGTCCGTTGCCGCCGAGAAACGGCGTCCAGAAATCATCGAAATTCGTGAATCGCGCATCGACATCGAGCGCCGTCGTTCGAACGTCCTTAAGTCCTGCCGTTCTGAACGCATCGGCCAATGCGTCCGGATCGCAGATCGGAAATCTTACGGCTTCATCGAGAACGGACGCCTTTGCATCGAGTTCGACCGCCGCGTCCCAGAACACGCGGATCGGCTCCATCTTATCCGCGTAATCCCAAACATACGCCGCGATCACGCCGCCGGGCGCAGCGACACGAAGCATTTCGGAGAACGCCGCGGCAAGATCCGGAATGAAGTTGAGTACAAGTGCTGAGACGACGACGTCGACCGACGAATCGTCCAATGGAATCGATGCCGCGTTGCCCTCGAGAATCGTCGCACGGCCTGCCAGAGTTTCCGACGCCATCACCCGAAATCCTTCAGATGGTTCGACCCCGACGATGGAAAGCGGTGCGCAGCGATCGAGTATCGCGCCGCCCAGCGCGCCGGTACCGCATCCGACGTCCAGCAAGCGCAATCCCGCGCCAAGTTCGAGCCAGTCAAGGAACTGCGGCGCGATCCGACGGCTCCACCGGCCGATGTACCGCTCATATGGATTTCCCTGATCCCAATTGTCCCTGACAACCATTACCTGCAAATTCTAATACCATTTCCTAACTGCCGTAAGTTCAATGTTCAGAAATTGCCGGCCCATCGCCCGATCGCGTAGATCGTGCCGGCGAGAAATGCCGGGCCGAAGATGTGCTTGTTGTAACGCGCAACGACGAGCGGCAGAAAGATGTCGAAGTTGGCCGCGCGGTCGTCGGTGTAACGCGCCGCGACGTCCGTGAGCGGGCATCGCATCTTATTGAAAGCGAGGATGATAACTTCGACCATAACGATCGCGATC
>JAKOSS010000571.1 GCA_029777145.1 Acidobacteriota bacterium
ACATTTCGGATTTTGGAATTTGGATTTTGGATTGTCCAAACGCCACGAATCCGGCGAAAAAATACGTTATCGCACGTATGGCAATTGCGTCAAGGAATCGCCGGTCCTAAATCCGAATTCACAAATCACGAATCCGAAATCACTGTACCGTTGCCGCGAGCAATGATCCCCGCGGATCGGATGCAAACGCATAACCGTCTTCGATCTTCCCGATCATTCCATGAAAAACGATGTCTTCGTCGCTCAAGACAACGACGACGTCGCCCGGGCTCGACTGCTTTTCGTCGATCTTGAACTTGATGATCGTCGCGTTCCCGTTGTCCTGCGCGACGGCCTCATACTCGAATCCGTCGGCGTTGTAGCTGTGTGTCTGGCAAAATGAAACTTCCATATCAGTAGTCAGTAGTCAGTAGTCAGTAGTCAGTAGTCAGTAGTCAGTAGTCAGTAGTCAGTAGTCAGTAGTGATTTTCGTCAATTAGACCGCACTTTATCAAATATCAACTCTCAATTATCAATTCCTCGTTCAAATATCTGACAAACGCGATGACTTCCGGCACGGTTTCCTAGAACCGGAAATCGAGTCCGATCGCGTCGTGATCCGATAAGGGCGTGCCGGCTTCGTCCCTGAGATTCCCGATCGTCGCGGGTTTTCCGACGGGCTCGATGCCGCGGCCGGTGAACCAGTCAAGCCGGCCGGAGACTTTCCCCCCGACACGGCCCGCCGCCCAGAAGATGAACGGGAAACACCATTCGGGAACCCAGTCGCGAAGATTCGTGTTCTTCTCGATGCTCTCGACATCGTAATGCAGCGTTCCCGCGCCTATCTCGTTCAGATTCTTATAGTTATAGCCGCGGCGTTCGAGTTCTGCAAAGAGATTCCGCTCGAAATAACGGTCAGGATGCGGGAAGTGCTTCTTGACGACTCGATTCGGTCCCATCAAGACGCGCCGCCAATATCCCATGATCGCCCGGCGGTGATTCTGAGAGTTGAACGTCGTCGTGTTCCAGTCGCCGCCGATGATCGTCGGGAGCGGCACGAGCGTATCGAGATGATCGAGTACGATCTTGATCTGAAGATGCCGGTGAGCGCGCGAGCAGTGCGCGTCGAGATGCGTCGTTACGGCGCGGAACGTCCCGGCCGGATGATCGATGTCGGCGACGAGCGCACGCAGATATCCGAGCCTTTTTTCCTTGCCCCACATCTTGTCCTTGCCGTTAGGGAGATCGACCGCGTGGACATTGCGCATCGTATATTTCGAGAACATCGCGAGTCCGTGGATCGAGTTTGTGTTCTCGCCGTCGACCTGCGATTCGACGCCGCTTCCCTTCTGCAAAGCGATGTAAACCGGCGCGAACGCGTAGTTGAGTTTCAGTTCTTTCGCGAGTTCACGGGCAACGAACCGGTTGCGGCTCCGCGCCATTCCGTAATCGAGTTCGGTCAGGAGCAAAAGATCGCGGTCGCGAAGACCCTCGTGGTTCTTCAGCGCATCGAGAATTCCCTCGAAAATGTTGCCGCGCTCGATGTTCCAGGCGATCGCGGAAACGACCGATGTCGGATTTGGGATGTCGGAATGCGGAGTGTCCGCAAAGCTCTCGCAAACGACCGCGCCGAGGATTCGCTCCACGGTCGGGCCGATCGTTTTGTACAGTTCGCTCCGCTCGGTCTCTTCGATCGACTCAAATTCCAGAAGTTGGGGGAAATACTGATTGAGATCGTGATCAAGAAGCTGCGGCGAATGACGCAATGGGTCTTCAAATTCCATCGATTAGTTAGCGATTTCGGATTTAGGATTTGGGATTTCGGATTTGACGTGGATTCACATCCCAAATCCCCAATCCCAATTCCCAAATTACTCGTCGTACCTCTCCTTCGCGGGCGCGACCGCGAGGAATTCGTTCGTGATGCGTTCGGCGTAACTTCCGAGCAGTTCGAATAATCGCTCCTTTTTCTTCGAGTGAACGATCAGCCCGACGTGCTTCGGCTTGTGAACGCGATAGACGACTTCGGGATCGTCGAAATGCGACGTGTCGGGGTGATCTTCCTTCGCGAGCGCGAGGCAGATGCCGGCGTACTCCTTCTTCGTCTTCGGGGGTTTGTACGGATTCTCGTCCGTCGACGTCTCCAGTTTCGCCCACTCACGCCAGAGATTGAACCCGTTGGCGAATTCCGTAACGTTCGCGATGTACGCCCCGCCGACGCGGCAGGCGACCTCGAGCAGAAAGATCTCGCCCGTCGCCTCCGAACGAAGGAATTCGGCATGCGCGACACCGCGCTTGTACCCGAATCCTTCGAGCAATTTCTTGTTCAAGGCTTCAAGTTCCTTGCGAATCTTTGAACGGTAATCGAGCGTGTACGTCGAAAACACGCCGCCATGGTGCGACACGGTGAACGGCGGCGTACCGTACTCGCTGACGCCCGCGGCAACGACCCCGCCGTTCTCGACGACCGAATCGACGTGATAAACCTTCCCCGCGATAAACTGTTCGATCAGAAACTGCGAGGGATGATCGCGCCAGGTGTTGCGGTTGTCGAGATCCGTCAATGCCTGCCAAACCTGATCCTTCGTCTCGCATTTGCGGATGCCGAACGCGGAAACTTCGGTCCGCGGTTTGACGATCCATGGTCCCGGCGCCGTGTCGAGATAATCGTTGATCGCTTCCTGGTTGAACGCGCCGACGAACTGCGGGCACGGAATTCCGATC
>JAKOSS010000572.1 GCA_029777145.1 Acidobacteriota bacterium
ATCGCCGACCTCGATATCTTTTGTTCATACTGCGGGATTACGTTGACGCCGGTTGCGCCGGAGGCCGACGACCCTTCGCTTTCCGCGACGATCGTCGCCGGTCCGCGTGATTTCCCCGTGCCGGACGTTCCCGTCAGCGCGCCGGTTGAAGAGCCGATACCGGCGCCGATCCCGTCGCCGTTTGCCGCTGCCGGCGGTGATTCGGCGATCGAGGCGGAACCCGCGCCGGCGGTCGATGACGTGCCGACCCCGAAAGTCATTCTCGACCTCGAAAGCGGACGCTTTCCTTCTTCAGTTTCGGAAATTGGGGAAGTTGCGGAAGTTGGGGAAGTTGAGGAAGTTGGGGAAGTTCAGGAAGTTGGGGAAGTTCAGGAAGTTGGGGAAGTTCGGGAAGGCGCGGAAGACTCGTTGCCGATCGACCTCGATCTGACGAAGGAACCGCTCCCCGAGTCCGAGCCGCTTGTTGCCTCCGAACCTGTTGCCGAATTCGCAACGCCTGCGCCCGTTGCCGAGATCGAAGCGCCTGCGCCGGTTGCCGAGACCGAAGTTTCCGAACCTGTTGCCGAATTCGCAGCGCCTGAACCGGTCGCGGAGATCGAAACGCCTGCGCCGCTTGCCGAGATCGAAGCTCCCGAGCCTGTCGCCGAATTCGAAACGCCTGCGCCGGTTGCGGAGATCGAAACGCCTGCGCCGCTTGCCGAGACCGAAGTTTCCGAACCTGTTGCCGAATTCGCAGCGCCTGAACCGGTTGCCGAGATCGAAGTTTCCGAACCGGTGGCCGAATTCGAAGCGCCTGAACCGGTCGCGGAGATCGAAACGCCTGCGCCGGTTGCCGAGTTTGAAGCGCCTGAACCGGTCGCCATAATTGAAGAGCCGGTCGCCATAAATGATGAGCCGGTCGCCATAAATGAAGAGCCGGTCGAAAAGTCGTTTGAGATCACTGCCGGCGAGACGCCGTTCGACGACGTCCCGGCGATTTCCTCTGCGGTCAAATCATTCGAGATAACTTCCGGCGACATGCCCGAACCGGACGCTCCTTTCATGCCGGAAATACCGGCGACGGCGGATGAACCGATGGCCGCCGCCGAACAGGAACCCGTGGCCGCCGAACCGGAACCTGCCGTTCCGGACACCGGCGAAACGGCAATGCCGGATCCGATCGCTGCCGCTGAGGAACCTAAGGCTGAAGCGGATGAGATTCCGCCATCGACCAAACCCAACATGGGGAACGGCGACACCGACGGCCGGAAAGCGGCCAAGTTAAAGCCGCTCGACGAGGGAACGCTGCTCAACAACCGCTACGAGATCGTCCGAAAGATCGGCGGCGGCGGTATGGGCGCCGTTTATCTCGCGAACGACCGCAATCTAGGCGGGATTCTCCGGGCCGTCAAGGAGATGGTCCAGAGTTACATCGAAAGCGAGCAGCAGGATAAAGCGATCGCCGATTTTCAGCGTGAGGCGATGATCCTTACGAATCTTGAACATCCGTCGATCCCGACCATCTACGACTACTTCTTCGACGACAAGGAGGGCCGCTTCTACCTTGTGATGAAGTACATCTCCGGCGGCGATCTGTCGGCGCGGCTGCGGGCGAATCCCGAAGGCCGTATCGACGAGAAGACCGTCACCGAGTTCGCGATCCAGATCGCCGACGTGCTCGACTATCTGCATCAACAGGATCCGGTCATCGTTTATCGCGATCTCAAGCCGGCGAACATCATGATCGACGGCAACAGCGGCCGTCTGATGCTGATCGATTTCGGGATCGCGCGCTCGATCAACAAGGAAGAGAAGGGCGTAACGGCTGTTGGGACAATGGGTTACGCACCGCCGGAACTTTTCAGCGGAAATGTCGAACCGCGTTCCGATATTTATTCGCTCGGCTCGACGATGTTCCATCTGCTGACGGGTGCGGACCCGCAAAGCAATCCGCTGCTGATCTTCGATTTTCAGAAGAATCCGCGGCCGCGTCAGATAAATCCGCAGCTTTCGGACCAGATCGAACAGATCGTCATGCGCTCCGTCGAATACAACGCGGATATGCGCTTCCGCTCGGCCGGCGAATTGCGCGGCGCGCTTGAAGAACATCTGATGAATCTCCGGTCCGGAAAGCTGACGTACGGCGTGAAAGCGGCGCCGTCGGCGGTCAGTTTTTCCGAGCAGCTGGTCTTCTGCGGTTTTTGCGGCAAGCAGATCGTCGCCAGCGACGTTTTCTGCGCATTCTGCGGGTCGCAGCAGCCGATCGCGCAGCAGAGTTTCCATCAGGCGCCGGTTTTGGCCGCGCCGGCCGCGACGGCAAAGCTTTACGTGATCCTGACGAACGATCTCGACAGTTCGGGATTCACTATCGAAAAGGATGAAAACCTGATCGGACGCCGCGATCCGATGTCCAACATTTTTCCGGAGATCGATCTCTCGAAGTTCGATCCCCAAACGAAGATCTCGCGGCGACATGCGAGGATCCGGCGCGAGGGATCGAGCTTCATGCTTGAGGATCTCGGGTCCTCGAACGGCACGATCCTGATGACCGGAACGGATTCCGCGAGGTTGCTGCCGCACCAGCCGAGACTGCTTTCGAACGGCGATCGTTTCCGTGTCGGCGATACGACGCTGCAGTTCTCGATCGGGTAAATTGAAGTTTCATTTCTTATGAGTGCAAAGGTTGAAAAGAGCCCGGCGGTCTCACGAATGAGAGCCGAGGAAGTAGTGGTCGATTTTGATGCGGAACGGCTCCAGGCGCCGTTCCTTTTGCGGTGCGGAGCGTTGTTCATCGACTACATCCTGTTGATGGCGATTCCGGTGCTGAGCCTGATCGTCGGCCGGATTTTCGGGATCGACGGCACGAAGTTGCTGACGAGCGAGATCTCGAATACGGGTTGGCTGGTTATGGTTCTGCTCGGGCTGACGAATTTCATCATTTTTCCGATGTTCGGCGGACAAAGTCTCGGGAAGATGATGACCGGGATCCGGATCGTCAACAACAACGGCACCGCGGCATCGTTCGGGAAGATCCTCTTCAGGCACACGGTTGGCTATCTGATCACCGTGCTATCGGCCGGAATCGGATTCATCCTCGCGGCGATCACACCGCGCGGACGGGCTCTTCACGACTATCTGTCGGGAACGATCGTGATCTATGGAAACCGTCGGGTCCGCAGACAGTCGGATGAGTAAACGGAAGGAATCGAAATGCCCCAACTGAACATCAGGACAGCTGATCTCAAGAACGAGAACTACGTCATTACGCGGCTTCGGACGACGATCGGCAGGTCCGCGCGCAGCGACGTCTGTATTCCTGACGCGTTCGCTTCGCGGCTGCATGCCGAGATCCGGAAGGAAGGCGACGCTTTTTGGTTGCAGGATCTCGGGTCAGCGAACGGGACACGCTACAACGGATCGCTGGTGACGATGCCGATCCCGCTGCTGCCGGGAGGCGAGATCCAGATCGGCGAAACGACGATCGTCTTTCAGAACGACGCGGCGCCGTCGCACCGCAGTGCGACGCTCATCGCGGACCACACGGACGCGCTCGATCCCTCGAAGACGATCGCATTCTCGCGACGCAATCCGACATCCGAATTTCTTGAAGCGCAGTTCACGACGCGAAACGATCTCGTCGGCCTGATCAGCAAGGTCGGCATCGCGTTGCTTTCGTCGAGCGGTCTCGACGAAACGCTCAACCAGGTTGCGTCGCTCGTTTTTGAGGCCGTTCCGGCCGAGCGCTGCGTCATCATGCTTCGCGACGACGAGGCCGAAGGCGGCACCAAGATCGCCGCCGCGCGGATGCGGGGCAAGGACGAACCGCTCGAAGAGGTCCGCATCAGCCGAACGGTGATGGATGAGGTTCTCAAGAACGGGAAGTCGGTCCTGACGTCCGACGCCCAGCACGATCCGCGGTTTGCGAGCCAAACGATGGCGTTGCTCGGGATCCGCTCGGTCCTCGCGGTGCCGCTCAGCGTCAACGAAATGGAAGTATTCGGCCTTGTTTACGCCGATTCGCCGACTTACGAGGCGACGTTCACCGAAGAACACCTGAACATTCTGACGACGCTGGCGTCTGTCGCTTCGATCCGCGTCGAGAACGCGCGGCTGCTCGAAGAGCGGTTCGAACGCGAGAGGATGGAACGCGAACTCGAGCTCGCGAGCGAGATCCAACAGCGATTTCAGCCGTCGGCGCCGCCGTTGGTCGAGGGCTATGAATTTCAGGGAATTTCGTTTTCCTGTTACGAGATCGGCGGCGACTATTACGATTTTATCGCACGCGATGACGGCAAGATGCTGATCGCGCTCGGCGACGTTTCCGGAAAGGGGACCGCGGCGGCACTGCTTATGTCGTCGCTACATGCCGCGATCCATGCACAGGTATCGGCCAAGAATTCGCTTGCCGAAACGGTGACGTCGGTCAACCAGTACCTCGCGCACAACACTCCGGCAAACCGGTTTGTGACGCTCTTTGCGGCCGAACTCGATCCGTTCACCGGGACGCTGAAATACATCAACGCCGGACATAATCCGCCGATCGTCGGCCGCGCGGACGGTCGCGTCGAACAATTGGAATCGGGCGGATTTCCGCTCGGGATCCTGCCGACGGCGGAATACGAGTTGGGTGAAACGACGTTGATGCCGGGCGAGGCGCTTGTCGTCTACTCGGACGGCGTTTCCGAGGCGGCGAACCTCAAGGGCGACGAATTCGGGCTCGACCGGCTTTCGGAGGTCGTGAGCAAGAATTTGAGTTCATCGGCCTCGGGTCTGCGCGACAAGGTGGAATCGTCGCTTTCGACGTTCACGCAGAACGCGCCGGCGGGCGATGACATCACGCTCGTGATCGTCAAGAGAAAGTAACCAGGATTGATTGATCGGGTCGATTCCGGCCCGCGAATGCAGTGAAAATATGAAGCGCGCCGCTCACCGGTCGACCATCGAAGCGGCGCGTCTTTTTTGCCTGAACTCAGCCGCGCGGCAACTGAGCGGCTTCGGGAACATTCTCGCCGAGCAGCATCGCTTTGTACTGGGACGGCAGCGAGCGGACTTTTTTGTTCTTGTCGGTGACGAGATGAAGCGTCTCGCCTTCGGCAAGCAGAAGATCGTCAGCCTCACGGAAGACCTCGTACACGAACTGCACGCTCCGGCTGCGGATCTCGGCGAGTTTGGTACGGATGATGACGATGTCTTCGTAAAACGCCGGGGATTTGTACCGGCAATACGCTTCGGCGACGACCATCAGCGCGTCGTCCTTCTCTTCCATGTCCTTGTACGAAAAACCGCGGGCGCGGCAAAAGTCGCTGCGTCCGAGTTCGAACCACACCAGGTAATTCGAGTGGTGGACGACGCCCATCTGATCGGTTTCCGCATATCGCACGCGGATCCTCGTGTCATGCCATTCGTTCATTTTATTGCCCCGATTTACAAAATCTATCACATCCGCCAAGGATCGACCGCGAAACGGCGCGAAGGCCCGCGAAAATGCCGCCTCGTGACTGACTGTAACCCCAAGGCTGCATTCGGGCGACGGTGAGGTTTTGGCCGCGGATCAACGCCGAAATCGCGGATTCACCTCCAAAAGATCATCCGCGCAATCCGCGGCTGAATTGATCCAACGAATAATCCGGGTTCACCGCAGCTGCCGCCGGAAGCGCCAGGCGCTGATCGAAACCAGCAGGATGCAGAATCCCAGAAGCGCGAGGAAGTTCGGATAAAGGATGTCGATTCCGGTTCCTTTCAGCAGGATCCCGCGGGAGATCACGCCGAAATGCCTTACCGGATTCAGCAAAGTCAGCGGTTGCAGCCAATGCGGCATGGCCTCGATCGGCGTCGTCGCGCCCGAAAGCAGGACGAGCGGCGGGTTGACGAAAAAGCTCATCAGCTGCGCCTGCTGCTGCGAATTGACGAACGTCGCGATGAGCGTCCCGATGCCGATCCCGGACAAGACGCACAGCGAACCTGAAACGACGAAAAGCACCAGACTGCCGCGGACCGGAACGCCGAAGACGATCCGCGCGACCGTCAATGCAAGACCGATATCGGCCGTTAGCAGCAAGAATATCGGGGCGATCTTCGCGGTAATGATCGCTCCGGCCTCGGCCGGTGTCATGAGCAGTTGTTCGATCGTGCCGACCTCTTTCTCGCGGACCATCGACGCCGCGGCGACGATCGATCCCTGAAGCACGAGCAGCGCGCCGATCAGTCCGGTGACGATAAACCAGGAATTGAGAAGTGCCGGATTGTAAAGCAGCGCGACCCGCGGCGTGATCGCCGCGCGCGACGCCGGCGGCGGAACGGCCGGCGCGGATTGCGTGGAATTCGTCGACGGGGCCGCACGTTTCGGCGTCGAAGCGACGATCGTCTGGTTCAAGCTCGCAACGATCCGTCCGGCATATCCGGCGGCGATCGTTGCCGTGTTCGAATCGACAGCGTCGACGAGCAACTGGATGTTTGAAGATTCGCCGCGCGCGCGTTTCTCCGCGTAATCCGACGGAATGACGATCCCGGCGTTGAGTTTGCCCTCGCTGAGATCCTCGGACATTTCACTCTCGGACAAATAATAGCCCGTGACCTTGAATGCCAGACTTTCAGTAAACGCGGTCACGAGTTCACGGCTTTCGCCCGATCGGCTGTTGTCGACGACGCCGAGCTGAAGGTTCGTCACCGTCGGGTTGAGCGCGAATCCGAAGAGCACGAGGTTGAGCGTCGGCGGAATGATGAGCATCACGATCAGCCGCCGGTTGCGACCGATCTGTCTCAGTTCCTTGACGAATAGCGCCAGCCAGCGCCCGAGTTCGATCAACATTGCCTCACGCCTCGATCTGCATTCGCCTGATCCTCATCCAGGCCATGAAAAAGAAGAAAAGTCCGATCCCCGTCAGGATCAGCGGCGTCGCCCAAAGTCCCTCCCAGCCGCTGCCGCGGACGAGCGTATCGCGGACGACGTCGATGTAGTAACGCGCCGGGATCAGGTTCGAGATCCAGCGGATCTGGGCCGGGATGTTCGACCGCGGAAAGATCGCGCCGGAAAGCAGGTACGACAGCAAGAATCCGACGATCTGCACGGCCTGGATCGCCGCCGCCTGATTCGGGATACGCACGCCGACCATCGCTCCGAAACAGACGTTCGTGAACAGGTACGCGACCGTGCAGACGAAAAGCGCCGACGGATCGCCGCGGACGCTGAGTCCGAACATGACGAAACTGAGCATCAGCGACAGGAACCACTCGGCCATCGCGATCAGGAAATACGCCGCGACCTTTCCGAGCAGATATTCGCCGGCCGTGATGCTTGAAACATAGACCTGCATGATCGTCTTTTGTTCGCCTTCGCGCGACATCGCGAGAGCCGCCAGAAGCGGCGGGAAAAGCGCGAGACCGACGGCAAGCATGCTCGGTGCGATGTATTTGTCGGATTGCCGCCCCGGATTGAACCAAAGCCGCGTTTCGAGGTTGATCGGAAGACCGGATGCCGCGATCCCGCTCACCGACGCGCTGAATTTCTGGATCACGGCCGTCGCCGCGCCGCGCATGACGTTTGCCGTGTTGGCGTCGCTGGCGTCGATCAGGACCTGAGTTTCCGTCGTTTCGCGCCGCAGCAGATCGCGTTCAAATCCGCGCGGGATCACGATCGCCGCCCGCGCCCGGTTTGCGAGCAGCGCTTCTTCGGGCTGTTCGCTGGGTTCGAGTTCGACGATCCGGAACGTCAAAGATCCGCGGAACGCTTCGACAAGATCACGCGATGAGGCTGTCGCGTCGAGATCCTGAACGACGATCGGAAGATTGGTAACGGAAAGGGAAATCGCCGTTCCGTTGAGCGCGAGCAGAGCCAGCGGCAGCACCAGCGCAAGCGTCAGCGTCAGCCGGTCGCGCATGACCTGCGTCAGTTCCTTTCTCGCCTGTGCCACGATTCGCCGCATTATTCCTCCAGCCTGTCTCCCGGTCCGCGCCGCTGCTCGACAACGGCGATGAAAACGTCCTCGAGCGAGCGCGTTTCTTCGCTCGCGCCGTAAACCTGAATGCCGTTGTCGGAAAGCAGTTTCTTCAGGCTGTCGATCCCGCGGACGCCGTCTTCATCGACGACGACGTGCAACCGGTCGCCGAAGATCGAAACGCGCCATGGATCCATGACCGACTTGAGATAGTTCGAGGCCGCCTGCAATTTGTCCGTCACGAGCGAGATCAGATGTCCGCTCTGCGCCGCCTTGACGCTCGTCGGCGTGCCCTCGGCGACGACCTCGCCGGCGACCATGAATCCGAGCCGGTTGCATTGCTCCGCCTCCTCGAGGTAGTGTGTCGTGACGAGCACGGCGACGCCGCGGTCGGCAAGTTCGTTGATCATTCGCCAGAACGCGCGCCGGGCGAGCGGATCGACGCCGGATGTCGGTTCATCTAAAAAGAGTACGCTCGGCTCGTGGAGGATCGCCGATCCGAAGGCGACGCGCTGTTTCCAACCGCCGGGAAGTTCACCGGTGAGCATCTTTTCCTGCCCCTCGAGCCCTGAGAATTCCATCACCCATTTCTTCTTCTTCTCGCGTTCGGTCCGCGGGACGCCGTAAACTCCGGCAAAGAAGTCGAGATTTTCTTCGATCGTCAGATCATCGTAAAGAGAGAATTTCTGCGACATGTAGCCGAGGCGTTGGCGGACGAACTGCGATCGGACGCGGCCGCGTTCACCGGCGAGTTCGATCAGGCCGTCGGTCGGCTCAAGCAGTCCGCAGAGCATCTTGATGGTCGTCGTCTTGCCGGCACCGTTCGCGCCGAGCAGGCCGTAGATCTCGCCGTATTTGATCGTCAGATCGATGCCCTTGACGGCGGCAAAATCACCGAAATACTTCGCCACGCCCTCCGCGCCGATCGCGACCGCGTCCGCCGTCCGGTGCTGAAACTCCCGCGAGCGGGGAAACGGCGGGCTGCGCTGGTCGCCTTCAAGATCGCGCAGAACGGAGACGAAGGTGTTCTCGAGCGTCGGATCGCCGACGCGGATCTGATCGATCGCGATCTTCTCATTTTCAAGTGCGTGCCGGGCCGCGATCGTGCCTTTTTCCGCGTCGTGGACCATGACGTCGAGCCGGTCGCCGAAACGCTGGACGTCGTCGATCGATTCGTCTGCCTGCAGCACGGATTCCGCGCGGCCGAGATCCGAAGCACGGACCTCAAGCCGCTTCATCCCGAGACTAGACTTGAGTTCTTTCGGCGTTCCGGTCCGGATGATCGTGCCGTTGAACATCAGCGCGAGATGCGTGCAGCGCTCGGCCTCGTCAAGATACGGTGTCGCGACGACGATCGTCATTCCTTCGGATGAAAGTGACGCGAGCGTGTCCCAGAATTCGCGGCGCGAAACCGGATCGACGCCGGTCGTCGGTTCGTCGAGCAGCAGGATGCGCGGTTCCGCGATCAGCGCGCAGGCGAGGGCGAGTTTCTGTTTCATGCCGCCGCTGAGGCGTCCGGCGAGACGTTCCGTGAACCGGTCCATGTCGAACAGGCGCAGATAATGCATACCGCGCTCTTCGATGTCGTGTTTCGAGAGCAATCTGAGATCGCCCATGTAGCGTAGGTTCTCGCGGACCGTCAGATCCTGATAAAGGCTGAACGTCTGCGTCAGGTAGCCGGTGTAGTTGCGGGCGACGCGCGGCGGTTTTCCAAGCATCGAGACCTCGATGCTCGACGTTTCGGGCATGACGCCGCCGAGGATCTGGAACACCGAGGTCTTGCCGGCGCCGTCGGGACCGATCAGGCCGTAGATCTCGCCCTCGCCGATGTCGAGATCGATCCCGCGCACGGCCTGCGTCTTGCCGTAGTGCTTGACGAGTCCGCGAACGCGGATCGCGGATTCTTTGTTTCTCCCGTTCGGCTCAACTGGGTTCATTCGGTGCGGCCCGGACCCGGCCAATCGCCGGAGATCAGGATCTCGCCGTCGGCGGGCATTCCGGGTTTGGCGGATCCGTCGGGGACTTTGATCGCCAGTTTGACGCCGACAACCTGCTTGACGCGTTCGTTTTGGAAATAAGTGTTCTCGGGCGTGAAGGTCGCCTCCGGATCGATGCGGATGACCTCGGCGTCGAGCGGGTGGTTCGGATCGGAATCGAGAAAGACCCGCACCGGTTGCCCGATCTTGACGTTCCCGATCTGTCCTTCGGGAACGAATCCGCGGAGATAGACGGCGTTCAGGTTGACCAGTTTGACGAGCGTCGTGCCGGCGGTGACGACCTCGCCGGGTTCGACGACGCGGGTCGTGATCGTGCCGTCAAACGGTGCCACGACGGTCAGGTCCGAACGGTTGGCCGTTACTTCCCGGAGCGCCGCGCGGGCTTTTTCGGCGTCTGCATTCGCGGCGTCGACATCCGATTCAGCCTGCTTGAGCTGTTCGCGAAGGGTCGCCGTCTGCGCCGAACGGATCTTCGGATTTGCGAGGCTTGCCCGCGCGACCGTGAGCGCGCTCCGGGCGGCGTCGACCTGTTTGCGCTGGCTCCGGACGATGCTTAACTGCGACGCGAGCGTCGTTTGCGATTGCTTGTATTGACGTTCCGAAACGTCGCCGGTCCTGAACAGCCGCTCGAACTTATCGGCATCGTACTGCGCCTGCTGATAGTTCGACTCGGCCTGCGCGAGCTGCGATTCGGCGGACGCGACCTGCGATTCCGCCTGAGAAACACGGCCGCGGGCGTCGAGCCGCGCCTGATCGACGGTCAGGTCCGACTGATTGATCTGCTCGTTGATGACGGATAGCTGCTGGTTGGCGCGCCGGACCCGTGTTTCGGCCTGCTCGACGGCCGCCTGCGCCTGCGCCTCGCGTTCCTTGGCCTGCTCGTCGTCGAGCGTCGCGATCATCTGTCCGGCCTTGACGACATCGCCTTCGCGGACCGTGATCTCGCGGATCCGTCCGGCGACCTTGGCAGCGATGGCGGAGTCATCGGCCTCGATCCTTCCACTGACCTTGACGACGTTCGTGGCGACGACCGTTTTGCGCAGGAAAAAGTACCAGACGGCCGTTCCGACCAGCGCCAGCAGAACGATCACCGGAATGATTCGCCGGGCGCGGCTCGGGCCGTGTTTCGGTGGCGGCGCGGCGGCCGGTTCGGTGGTCGCAGATGCGGGTTCCGGGTTTGGCGATTCGTTATTGCTCATTTTCCGTTTCCTCTGTTTTCGATTCCCGGCGGATCCCGCCGAGTATCAGGGAAATGTGCGTTTCGATCAGGTCGTCCGGGATCGGCCGGCCCGGGGCGTGCGGCTCGATCGAATGGCGGTAAAGCGTCGCGAAAATGACCGGGGCGATGACGCAATAGACGACGCTCTCGACGTCGATCTTGCGGAATTCGCCCGACGCGATCCCGCGTTTGACGATCGCGCCTATAAGCGAGAAACCGCGGCCGACAACCTCGTCGACATAGAATCGGGCGAGCTCGGGGAAGTTGCCGGCTTCGGAGATCACAAGTTTCGGGAGCGGTGCAAAGCGCGACTTGTGAAAGCGTTCGCCGAAAAAGCGGATGACGCTCGCGAGCGCTTCGGTCGCGGAAAGTTTCTCGCGCTCGACCGTGTTTTCGATCCGGGCGAGATTCGGGACGATCTCCGTGCGCACGACGGCTTTGAAAAGCTCCTCTTTGTTCGGAAAGTAAAGGTAGACGGTTCCTTTCGTCACGCCGGCGCGGGTCGCGACGTCGTCGAGCTTGGTGGCCGCGAATCCGCGTTCTGCAAAGCAGCCGAGCGCGGCCTCGAGGATCTCGCCGGGACGCGCTTCCTTGCGGCGGCGCCAGCGCGTGCCCCGATCTTCACTTGAGATTGCGGCATTCATGTAAGTTACTGACCGGATAGTAAGTTAATAATTTGTCCGAGTCAACCTCCGGACCAAAACGAAAAGGCCCGTTACCGGAACGGGCCTTCGCAAGAATTTGGCTGGGAGACAGGGATTCGAACCCCGATAGCAAGAGCCAGAATCTTGAGTCCTACCATTAGACGATCTCCCAACTGGCTGATTATTAATTTATGAATCAGCGCCAAACTTGTCAACCCGGACTTTGTCGACAGGCTTTAAGTTCAATCGCTGGCATGTTTAACGCATTGGAAACGGCCCGAAGAAAGGCGGCTTGCCAGAGGTGCGTTTGACGGGCAGAATAATAGCTTATGTCGGTCGACGGAAAGGAAATAGTCGGCAACCGGCACGCATTTCACGAATATCATATCGAGGACAAGTACGAGGCGGGGATCGTCCTGCAGGGAACCGAAGTGAAAAGCGTGATGGCCGGCCGGATCCAGCTCAAGGACTCGTACGTCTCGGTGCGGGACGGCGAAGTTTGGCTGATGAACGCCCATATCTCGCCGTATTCGCACGGCAATCGCGAGAATCACGATCCATTGCGGACGCGGAAGCTCCTGCTCCACCGACGCGAGATCGCGAAGCTCGAAAAGGAAACGACCCAGAAGGGAATGACGCTCGTCGTGACGCGGATCTATTGGAAGAGCGGCCGGATCAAGTTCGAGATCGGGGTTGCGCGGGGCAAAAAACTCTACGACAAACGCGAGACGGAATTGAAGCGGACGATCGAGCGCGAAACTCGTCAGGAGTTGAAACAAAAGCTAAGATAAGTTATAGAATTAAACGAGTTTTGCGGAAATAACAAAATTTTATAACGAGGAATTTCATGAAAACCCAGGGAATCAATGTGAATTTTTCCGAAGCCGGCGTCGAAGCCCTCGCCATCGCCGTCTTCAAGCAAGAGAAGGCCACGAGTCCGACACTTAAGGAACTCGACAAGCTTACCGGAGGATTGCTCGCACCGATCATCAAGGACGAGGATTTCAAAGGCGAGGTCGGCGAAACGGCCCTGATCCGGTTCAACGCGAAGGGAAAAGTTAAGGCTTCGCGGCTGCTGCTCGTCGGCGTCGGCGACAAGGCGGATTACAACGCATCCGGCGTGGCCGGCGTATCGGGCGCCGCGACACGCTTTCTGCGGAAACGAAACGTCAAGAGCTTCGCGCTCAATCCGCGCTGCGATGCCGATGCCTCGACCGTCGCGCAGAACGCCGCGCAGGGTTTCGTCACGAGCCAGTTCGAGCTCGACAAATACCGTACCAAGGACAAGAACACGAAGTCGGTCGATTCACTGGTCGTTTATGTCGAAGGCGCCGATGAATCGGCGTTGAAGTCAGGACTCGCCCGCGGAGTCGCGCTCGGGGATTCGATGAACTTCGCCCGCGACCTTGCCAACGAACCGCCGAATATTCTGCACCCGACCGAAATGGCGAAGCGCGCGCAGGCGATGGCCAAAGAGACCGGTCTCAAATGCGAGATCCTCGACGAGGCGAAGATGCAGAAACTCGGAATGGGTTCGCTGCTCAGCGTTTCGCTCGGATCGGAACAGCCGGCGAAATTGATCGTGCTCAAGTACGAGCCCAAGAAATCGACTGCGAAAAAGGGCGAACTGCTCGCCTTCGTCGGTAAGGGAATCACGTTTGACACGGGCGGCATTTCGCTCAAACCCGGCGAAGGCATGGACGCGATGAAATACGACATGTCGGGCGGAGCCACGGTTCTCGGAACGATGCGCGCGGTGGCGCTGCTCAAACCGTCGGTTCCGGTGCTTGGCGTCGTCGCCGCGGTCGAAAACATGCCGGACGGAAAAGCGACGCGTCCGAGCGACGTCGTCACCGCGATGAACGGCAAGACCGTCGAGATCCTGAATACCGATGCGGAAGGGAGACTCATTCTCGCCGATGCCGTCGCGTACGCCGAGAAGCAGGGGGCGACCCGCATCGTCGATATGGCGACGCTCACCGGCGCGGTGATCATCGCGCTCGGCGACATCAACACCGGTATCATGGGCAACGATCAGGGCCTTGTCGACGAGGTCATCGCCAGCGGCAAGGAAGTCGGCGAAAATTTCTGGCAGCTTCCGCTCGGCCCCGAATACAGCAAATCGATCAAATCCGATATCGCGGACGTCAAGAACATCGGTCCGGCTCGCAAGGCGGGAACGATCATCGGCGGCGCGTTCATCCAAGAGTTCATCGACAAAGCGAAATGGGCGCATCTGGATATCGCCGGCACCGCCTGGTGCGATAGCGAGCGGTCTTTTCAAGCGAAGGGGCCGACCGGCGTCGCGATCAGAACGCTCGTGAACCTCGTCGAAAAATCGGCCTAGCGAAAGAACTTCAATTCGATTGGAAGGACGGTCGGAATGTTTCAATCCGGCCGTCTTTTTGTGTAGAATAGTGCGCGGTTCCGCTCGATGCCATTATGCGCCGGACGCAAGGGTCGCAAAATCCGATCAATCTCGTGATCGCGTTGATGACCGTCTTTCTGACGGCGGCGTGCATCATCACGGGCGGACGCGATTCGACCCAGGAAAAACCGTCTCCGACCGCGTCGCCGACGGATCAATCAACCCCCGTTGCGAACAAGACTGAAAATCCGGATTCGAAGGAAGACGCCGGCGATTTCAAGGTCGAATATCAGAAATTATCTTCGTCCCGATTCGAATCGCTCGACAAAAAAGTCAAGAACGAACGTCTTCTTGAAAACGCCGCCGAGGACCTGAACCGGGCGCTCAAGCTTCCCGAGGACGTCTTTCTTACGGCGCGCGACTGCGGCGAGGCAAATGCCGAATTTGACCCGAACACGCAGACGATTACGGTTTGCTACGAATTGATGCAGCGCTTTTACAATCTATATCGCTCTGACGGGATCGGTCCCGACGAGGCAGACGAGAAGATGTTCGACGCAATCCGTTTTGTTTTTCTGCATGAGGTCGGGCACGCCATGATCTACAATTACAAATTGCCGATCATGGGCAACGAGGAAGACGCGGCCGACCGGTGTTCGTCGTACATCAACATCGAGGAACTTGGCGACAAAGGCGTCAAGGCGGTATTGGCGGCGGCCGACGGTTTTCGGATCGACTCCCGTCGGGAGTCTCGGTCAAAACGTGATTTGGCGGACGAGCATCTCTTGCAGGAACAGCGATTCTATAATTCGCTCTGCATGATCTACGGGTCGAATCCCGACAAGTACGAGTATTTTGTCGATGACGGATACCTTCCCGAAGACCGGGCGCGGCGTTGCCCGCAAGAGTACCAGCGAACCGTCGACAGTTGGGTAAATCTTCTCGCGCCGTGGCGCAAAGAGAAATAGCATTACGGACGGGCGATCGGAATCGTCCGGTTTCATCCGCTAATTTTTCGAAACACGAGGAAAAATGAAAAAACTTTTCAATCTACTGGTTTTCAAAAACAATACGATGGTCAACGGGACCATCGCTCTGGCAATCGTGGCGATGATCGGTCTCGGATGTTTCTGCAACAAGGACAAGTGGAACCTGTCGAAAGACAACAAGGACACGCCGACTCCGAGTTCGAGCTCGACTCCGCAGCCGTCGGCGACGAAAGAATACAAAAAGGCTGACGCGTCCAAGCTCGAGATTCCGTCCGACGACGAACTTCAGGACATGTCGAAAAAGACGCTGCTTGAATGGAACGATGCGATCCAAAGTGCCGATTTTACGGATTTCCATCGCTCGATTTCGAAGTTCTGGGCAAAGCAGACGAATCCTGACAAGATGAAATCCAGTTTCCAGAACCTGATCGACGGCGGGGCCGACATCAGCGAGATCAAGAGCATGAAGGCCGACTTCAAGCGCGCGGGCGAGATCGAGCGTGAGGGAAGCCTCAAGAAGCTGATGATCGAAGGCAGTTACGATACGTCCGGCATCAAGACCGATTTCGAATTGCAGTACATTCCCGAAGGCAAGGAATGGAAGCTGTTCGGTATCCGCGTTTACACCGGCGTGAAGCGCCGTTAGAAGTAGTTTGGAGTTCCGCGTTTGCGCGGCCAGTCAGTGAGCAGTGGTCGGTGGTCAGTGGTCGGTGGGCAGAGCATTTTCGATTTTCAATTTGCGATTTGCGATTGCGTAGCAACAATCGACTGCTCACTGCTCACTGCTCACTGCTCACTGCTCACTGCTCACTGCTCACTGCTCACTGCTCACTGCTCACTGCTCTCACTGCTCACTGAACGCTGATCCGAACATCTGCCGCCGGCACGTGGCCGCCGGTGCAACCGGGACGGTTGCGCTCCAGTCTGTTACCAGCACGGCCGCGTGAACGCGGAACTCCAAACTCTGACCACCGACCACCGACCACTGACCACCGACCACTGACCACCGACCACCGACCACCGACCACCGACCACCGACCACCGACCACTGACCACCGACCACCGACCACTGACCACCGACCACTGACCACCGACCACCGACCACCGACCACCGACCACCGACCACTGACCACTGCTTACTGCTCACTGCTCACTGAATTGATTTCTATCCTTTCGGGCGTTAAACTTTCTCCTTCGAACCTTTAACGCAATGAAAATACACGAATATCAAGGTAAAGAACTTCTTCGGGGCTTCGGTGTGCCGGTGCCGCGGGGAATCGTCGCGCGGACGCCGGATGAAGCGGAAGCCGCGGCGCGTGAACTCGGAACCGACGTCGTCGTCGTCAAGGCGCAGATACACGCCGGCGGCCGCGGCAAGGGCGGCGGAGTCAAACTGGCAAGATCGCGTGAAGAAGCACACGAGATAGCGAAGCAGATGCTCGGAATGCATCTCGTGACGCATCAGACAGGTCCCGAGGGACGCGAGGTCAAAACGCTTCTTGTCGAAGAGGGATTGCCGATCGACCGCGAGTTTTACCTCGGCATTACGCTCGACCGCATCAGCGGCAGAAACGTTTTCATGGCGTCTTCCGCGGGCGGCATGGACATTGAAAAGGTCGCCGAAGAGACTCCCGAACTGATTCTCAAGGAAACGATCGATCCGAGCGTCGGCCTTCGTGCGTTTCAGGCGCGAAAGCTCGCCTTCGGGCTCGGCATTCCGAACGAGCTTATCGGCCAGGCGGCGAAGTTCATGCTCGCGCTGTACGATGCGTACGTGAAGATGGACGCGTCGCTGGTCGAGATCAACCCGTTCCTGCTGACGACGGACAACCGTCTGATCGCGCTCGATGCGAAGGTCAACTTCGACGACAACGCGCTTTACAGGCACAAGGATTACACCGAACTTCGCGATCTGAACGAGGAAGAGCCGCTTGAGATCGAGGCGTCGAAGTTCGATCTGAACTACATCAAGCTCGACGGCAACATCGGATGCATGGTCAACGGCGCCGGTCTCGCGATGGCGACGATGGACATCATCAAACTGCACGGCGGCGAACCGGCGAACTTTCTTGATGTCGGCGGCGGCGCATCGCAGGAACGGGTTGAGAACGCGTTTCGGATCCTGCTCGCCGACGAGCACGTCAAAGCGGTCCTGATCAACATTTTCGGCGGAATCGTGCGGTGCGACATGGTCGCGAGCGGCGTCGTTGCGGCGGCCAAGAACCTCGGTGTCAAGATCCCGATCGTCGCGCGGCTTGAAGGAACGAATGTCGAGGAAGGAAAGCGCGTGCTGAACGAATCCGGTATCGGGATAATCTCGGCGGATGGCATGAGCGACGCGGCCTCAAAGGTGGTCGCGGCCGCGGGATAGGCGAGTCGGATTCCGACATTCCAGATATTCCAGGATTCCAAAATTCCAGGATTCCAAGATTTCAAGACTCGTTGACTTGGGATCTTGGGATTTTTTCCATTCGAACAATCCGTCCTAAATAACAGCGAATTTCATTGCGGAGGCACACAGTCGAAGAATCGTTATAACGATTCGTTTGACCGGAATCAGAATTTCAATCAACCGACGGTTCAGGTGAATATTGCCAGACGTAGCCGGATGATCCGCGGCTGAATCGGTTGCCGATCCCAAATCCCAAATCCCAAATCCCAAATCCCAAATCCGCAATCCCAAATGGGGATCATTCTTCCGGCGATTCGTACAATTTCTTTGTCCATTCGCTGTTCGGATATTTCGCCCGCATCACGTCGCCGATCGGCTTCTGCGCCTCCGGTCCGACGCCGCAGCCGTACTTATTCCATCCGTTCGCTTTCCAGGTCTGATACAGCGCCTCGGGAACTCGTTTGTCGGCGGGCGCAAGCCGTGCCCATTCGAGCACCTGCGCGCTGAAATAATCGGGCGCATCGCCGACCTTCATCAACCGGGCGCGTTCGGATTTGGCAACCGCGATTTGCGCTGCGGTCACAAACTTCGGCGGCGCGGGAATGCTCGACGGTTCCTCGTTTTCCGTATTGAACGTCCACGAGCACCACCAATTGTTTGCGTCCCAGTCTTCCGCGACATTATCGGCATCAAAACCGATCTCAACGACGGGCGTCAGGATCGGATTGCGCAATATCGTGAAAAGCGCGGCCCGTTTGCGCGCGAGCGGAGTCGGCGCTTTCAAATATTCATCGAGGGCGTCTTTCAATTCGGGCATCCGGCGGATTAGTTCCACGGCCGCCGGTTTGGCCACGGCGTCATTATCGAGCAAGATGGCGCGCGTCCACGACGCGATCGCGAGCCGCTGCGCGATATGGTTGGGAATGGCGTTTGATCGTTGCGCCCGGACTAACAAATCGGTCGGAAAGTATCGATTGAAGATCTCGATCGAATCATCGTCGAACGTCCGCTCGCTCGCATACTTCCGGTACATCGCGAACTGCTCCTCCAACGACTTGTTGTATGCCTCTTGCGACTGGTCAGGGAATGCTTCCGGAGACCACCAGGTTTTGCGTTCGGCAAGTTCTTCATCAAGCGAACCGATCTTGCCGTCGAAATCGAATGCATAAGGGGTTCTGAGCGCGCTCGAGAGAAACTCCTCGAGCGTCGAACTTAGCGGCATCCGCAATTTCAGGAACTGATTGCGCGTCGAGACGGGGAAGTCGATCGGCGAATTGATCAGCTGATCGAGTAGCGCCTTTGCTTCGGCAAGCTTCCCGAGTTCGATGTTGAGGCGCGCAAGATGGTAGAAAACCGTGGCAAACGCCGGCGAATCGGTCGGGATCTTCTCGGCCTTGTCGACGAGGTTGTCGAGGTCCGGCGATCCGGGATGCGCCTTCGAGACCGCGGTCATCAGCCAGAGATCGGTTCCGTTCGTCCGGAGTTTGTCGAGTGCGTAATCGTACGAATCAGGACTCTCCATCTGGAAGACAAAAAGCCATTCGGTCAGGTCGTCCTGCCGGAAATCTTCCGGCAGGATCTGCATATTCAACTTTGAATCGCCGTAATATCCGCCCTGATAACCATCGTCGCGGCCGTCGCTGAAGCGCCCCGAAAACGCCGACTGCCGCTGGGTCTTGAGCGCCTCACGCTGGCCGTTGGTGAGTTGTTTGCCGACCGTTCTTTCCGCGAGGGCGATCAGATCGTCATCGGAAATATCCGCCGGAACCTCAAGATTGTAGCTCTGCGACGTTTCGTCATCCCAAACGTAAAGCGTCAACTTGTTCGGATCAGGCGGAGGCGTCGGGGTGAACGTCGGCTCCGGAGTGGCTTCGGGGTTCTTTCCGATCTCGATCTCGAGCTTGCGTTTGTCCTCCTTGTCGAGAGCTTCCTTTTCATACTTGTCGAGAAGCCACGTGTAATCGACGATGTCTTGCCTGAAATCCGAGCCGCTGCGGTAGGCGATACCGTTCGCGAGCTCGTGAAGCCTTTCCGCCGGACGCAGCCGGTATTTGACCACACCGAGCAGCCGATCCGCGTCGGCGGCATAATGTCCGCCCTTCGCCGTGACGATCTGCAGCGCCTGGTCGGCCTCGGCGTATAATGCGTTCGAACGAACTTCGCTGCCGCTCAGACTAGCTGCCCGGATCAAGGTCCGTCCGACGAGATATTCCGACAATTCCTGCCACGGCGAATCTGAATCCCTTGAAATGTCCTCGAATCCCTGTCTGGCCGCGTTGAAGTCCAACGAGTAGAATTGCGCCGCCGCGACCTGATAGGCACGGTCCTTTCTGAGCCATTCCGGCATTTCCGCCGACGGTGCCGCCGGGATCGATTTTCCGACCGAGCAGTTCGTAAAGACCTGATCCTGCGCGTGGACCCAATCCTTCACGTCCTTGTCGTCCGAACCGTACGAAACACTGCGGTCAGAAAGAGTTTTGGCCGCCGTTTCGAACGCGTTCTTCGTGCAATTCGGAAAAAAATCGTAGCCGCCCCATGAACGTTCTGTGTAAATGTCGGGAACCTTCGCGTCCGATCCGAGAACCGACTTCCGTTGATCAAGCCATGCTTTGACGGCGGTCTCAAGGTCCTTCGTGTCGTCATCTGTCCGGTGATTGATCTCGGCTTCCCAGATTCGAATGAGATCCTTCTGCTCCGGATCCGAAAATCCACCGCCTGTCAGGTATCTGTATGCGGCCAGCAGGATCGATCGGCGGTACGTCGGTTTGACGATCCCCAGCTTTCCCGCCGCGAAATCGCGGTATGGCGACTCCGGGGCGCTGTTCACGTCGAATACGGGAGCCGTATATCCCGGTCCGCAGGCCAGAACCGCATTGACGGAAAGCGCGACAAGAAGGATTGTCGAAAAAATTGAACTGAACTTTTTCATCGAATTATGTTGCGATCAGCGATTAGTTGTCTCCGAACCAATACGGTGTCTCGTCGGTCCAACTCGACCGCGGATAACGCTTGTGAAGCAGGTCGAACGCCGCCTTCGAATACTTTCCGGTCTGCGCGTCGGTGCAGCCGTAGCGCGTCGATCTGACCGCAAAATGAAGTATTTCCGGGGTCAGCGGATGACGCGGATTGGCGTTGGCGAACTCGACCGCGCGCCGCGCGAGCATCGTCGCACCGTTTCCGAGATCGACGATCTGCTTCGCTTCGCGGGCGGCCGCGGACTTCTGCGCTGCTGTCAAAAAGTCAGGATAAGAGTCGGGATAATTGAATCCGTAGGTGTCATAGGCGGAATCTCGTCCATGCGACTCGTTCTCGGCGCACCACCAATTGCCCCGAATGCTGTCGATCGAGGTCGCTTGCGAGTCTTCGCGGCCGAATCCGACCGGAACATAAGGTTGGATCGTCGGGTAGCGGAGGATCGCCAGCAGCGCGGCCGCTTCTTTGTTCGCAACCGTTCTCGCAGCGACGTATTTCGCGACGTACTGTTCGAATTCGGGCGACTGTTTGGCGACCAGCGGACCGAATTCAGCGAGGACCTTCGCGTCGCCGAGCACGTAGGCGCGGGTCCAGACGGCCGTCGTCAGCAGCTTTCGGAGATACGCGGGGACCTCGTTCGAGAGCGCCGCTTCACGAAGTACCGAAAGCGGAATTTTCTCGTTGAGGAAGGCGACCGCGTCGGTGTCGAACATTGCCCGATCCTTCCACGTTCTCGCGGCGCCTTCCTCGTCCGTCGAGGCGCCTTCTTCGCGTCCGTCCTCGCCCCAATCAAAGATCACTGCCCGCCGTTGGGCGAACTTGAGAAACTCCCCGAGATTCGTCGCCAATGTCGTTCGTTGTTCGAGAAATCGATTCTCCGACGACCGCGGCAGCGTCGTCAGCCGCGAAAGGGTATTGTCGAGCAAACTCTTTGCTTGAACCCGGTCGCCCTTCAAAAGCAGCAAACGGATCTGATGGAACCTGACGGTCGCAAACGCCGGCGATTCGGGCCCGACGCGCGACGCCTCGTTCAAGAGTTCGTCCGTCTCGGCGCCGCTGCCGGACGTCGCGGCCGTGATCGCGGCGACGAACCAATGGAGCTTCGCCGATTCCTTCCAGCGTTTGAACGAATGCGGATAGCCGTCGGCGGCGCGGTACGAAAAGATCCAATCCGTGAGATCGTCGGAGCGGTCCGTTTCCGGTACGTCGCGCAGTTTCAGGTCGTAATTCCACGAATACTCCTTGCCGGCCTTCGTCGCTTCTTCTTCCTCGATCTTCATGCCGCGGGTCTCGGCGTCGCTCGAAACGCGGTTGTTGAGCCACGAATAATCCGTCAAATCGTTGTAAATGTTGCGGTTCTCCGACGACTGCACGAGTATCGCGGCCAACTCCTTGCGACGTTCATCGGGGATGGAGCGGTATTTGACCAGTCCGAGCAAACGCACCGCCGAACCGCGGAACCCGGACATCGTCGGATCCTTGATGATCGCTTCGAGTTTGTCCGTCGCCGACTTGTAAAGTTCATTGCGGGTTTTCGTCGCTCCGGCGTCGTCTGTTTCGCCCTCGACGAAGCCGGCTTGTCGGATCAGCGTCCGTGCGACGACGAACCGCGCCGTATTGCGCCACGGAGATGATGCGTCGTTCGCGATCGACTCGAATTGCAGCCTCGCGTCATCGAGTTTTCCGCGATAAAAAAGCGCCGCCGCGATCTGGTAGTCGCGATCTTTGCGCAGCCATTCCGGCGACGCCGCATCAAGTCCCTTGGGCAACTCGGTCGCTTCGCTGCAATTTGAAAACACCGCGTCCTGGCCGGCGAGCCATTCGCTCAGCGCATCGGAAGGGCCGTATTTCGCCGCCCGGGCGGAAAGCGTCTCGGTCGCCGTCTGGAAGGAGTTCGGGAGACAGTTGCGGTAGTAGCTGTAACCCGAGTTGATCTGCTTGTCGGTCTCGATCGGTTTCGAGTTCGGGACGAACTTTGAGCGTGCCTTGATCCATTCATCGAGCCGGTCAGTTTCGCCGGTCTGCCCGGTGCCGCGCGGGTCGGCCTGGCCGTCCCGGTAAAAGATCTCGTTCTCCATCGCCGCAGCGATCTGCTTCTGCTCGAAATCAGTGAACCGGTAGCCGTTCAATTGCCGGTAGAAAACGTAGAGATACGGATCGTTGAACGTCCCGGAGACGATCGACGGCCTGCCCGAGAGATAGTTCCGGAGCGGCAGATCGGCGTGTGTCCGGAGCTCAAAGACCGGCGAAAGCACGTACGGACCGCAGGCGAGTGCCGGCGACGCCGCGGAAAACATGACGGCCGCGATCGAGATCAACGCGGCGACGGAGCGTGCAAAGCGTGTCATATCATTTAAGTTTCGCCAGATCCTCTTCGGTCCAGGCGCTGGATTTGAAAAAATAGATGCGGCGATCGCTCTTTATCTCCGCGTTGATCGGTTCTTCGAGCGCGAAGCCGTAACTTCCGCGGCAAAGCGGTTCGCGCCAGTCGTTGCCCTTCACCAAAAACTCTTTGATCCGTTCGGAATCTGAACCCATGACAAATGCCATCGGAATGGCTTCGTCGACCGGGAGATCGTTGAACCAATTGTCGCCTGCGCACCAGGACGCGAGCGCGGTCATCGTCAGCGGAATGTCCGGCGGCAGTTCCTCACGGAGGGACCGCATCAACTCGCGATAGAACGGCCTTTCAGAGACCGCCGCGTCGAAGTCGATCTGGATCGCCTTGACGTCAGGAAGCGCGAGCGTTTGCTTGATCCGATCGATCACGCGCCGGCGTTGGTCCGCGTCGAGGATCGGACGCGCTTCCTTGCGCTTGTCGGTTTCGATCCGCGTGACCGCGATCATGTACGATCCCGGGGCAACGTCGAGCGGTTGCCGCCGCGGCACGAACGTCACGTTGCTGATGTTCAGTTTGAGCGTCTGGGCGAGAAACGCGACGCCGAAACGCTTCGGGTCGAGAAACCTCAGATCCTCCTTGCGTTCCCATGCCCAAAGGATCCGGGGCGGCATTTTCTGATCGAGTTCAGGGTTGACCGTTCGCTTCGACTGGCACGACTGCGACATCGCCGCGGCCGCAAAAAGCAGCAGGATCCGAATCCGTGGAGCAACAGACACAATGCGTGCAATATACTACGATTCG
>JAKOSS010000008.1 GCA_029777145.1 Acidobacteriota bacterium
AAGCTTCAAAAATCGACAAGCAAGGGGCTTGGGCTTCGCGTTTTCAAGAACGGCGCGACGGCGCTCACGTTCACGACTGATTTTGCCGAGCGGACCGTCAGCGAATTGGTTCGCGAGACTCTTGAGATCGTTAAGGTCGCGCAGCCGGACGAGTTCAACGGGCTCGCGCCGAAGTCGTCGCTCGGAGTCTTCGACGGAGAGTTGAACATCTTCGATGACTCGATCGCTTCGATTCCGCCGGAGAAGAAGATCGAGATGGTTCGTGAAATGGAAGAGGTCGGCCGTGCGTTCGATGCGCGTGTCACGAACTCGAACGGCGCGAGTTGGTCGGACAACGCCGGACAGGTCACGATCGCGAATTCCGACGGCTTTGTCGGCCAGTATCGATCGACCGCCGCGAGCATGTCGGTCTGGCTCGTCGCCGAGGAAAACGGCGTCAAACAGCGTGACGGTTGGTATTCGATCAACCGGTTTGCCGGCAATCTCGACTCGCCGAGATCGATCGGGGAAGAAGCGGCCCGACGGACGATCGCGCGCCTCGGCGGACGAAAGGTCAGGTCACAGGCCGTGCCGGTCGTTCTCGATCCGGCCGTCGCCGCGGATTTCGTGGGAATGCTCTTCGGCGCGGCGTCCGGCGGCAATATCTACCGGCGCTCGTCATATTTGGTCGACAAGGTCGGCGAGGCGATCGTGGCGCCGGAAGTGACGATCATCGATGACGCGACGATTAGGGAGGGGCTGGAGTCGCGTCCGTTTGACGCCGAAGGGATCAGATCATCGCGATTGACTTTCGTCGAGAATGGCGTTTTGAATCAATACGTGTGCGATTCGTACTCCGCGCGGCGGCTCGGCTCCGTCGCAACCGGAAGTTCCGGTCGCTCGTTTTCGTCCACGCCGTCCGTTTCGCCCAGCAACCTGTTTCTGAAGAACGGTCAAACCGATCCCGCGGAGATCGTTGGAAGCGTCAAGAACGGTCTTTATCTGACCGAGATGTTCGGTTCCGGCGTCAACAGCGTCACCGGCGATTTCTCTCAGGGAGCGAGCGGGTTTTGGATCGAGAACGGCGAGATCACGTTTCCGGTGCAGGAGATCACGATCGCCGGCAATGTGCTCAGCGCGATGCGGCGTGTCACCGCGATCGGAAACGACCTCAGTTTTCGGCTCGGCAGCACGGCCTCGCCGACACTTCTCATTTCCGAACTCACCGTCGGCGGAGAATGAACGCATTTGGGAATTCGGATTTGGGATGTGGGATGTGGGATTTGGGATCGAGATCGATGCAGAGACGCGAACGATGCAGAGACGTGCACGATGCAGAGACGCGCACGAAGTAAGCGTGCATGCTCGCGGCGCGAGCAACCGGTTCGGAAGTTGCGATCTGCGCTGTTCATAAACTAAGCGATAGAGAGGGTCTCCCGCGAATCTTCGCGAATTGGCGCAAATCAGAAAACCTCCATCAGGTCCCGCGCCTTTTCCAAATTGATCGTCAAGTTGGACGGCTGAGAGATCCGATCAAAGTGACGGCTCAGTGTTCAATTCGCGTTCATTGGCGATGATTCGCGGGCAAGAATTCAGGGTCAAGCGCGGAGTCGCGGAGACGCAAAGCCCAATCGGAAGACAGTTGATCGACCATCTGCCAAGAAATTTCTGCGTCACTTTGCGCCTCTAAGGTAATTGCGCGAGTTGCTTAGACGGGACGGATTCACGATGTGTGATTGGTGCCGACGCAGGATCGTGCATGGACTTCGCATTCATGATTGCCCGTTGAAATCGCGTGAATTTGAACTGCGGCGGCCATCAAGTTGCTGCATTTTCAAATTGGCCGTCCCCCTGGCCCATCGCACCCGAGCAAATTGAGAGGACCGCTCTTTGTCTGCTAATATTCCGACATACTTTGGGCTTTTGGTTCCCGAGTCGCTGCCTGTCGATGCTGATCTCGTTTCTGTTCGTCATTTTCGGTCTCGGACTGCTCGCGATCGGCGCTGAATCGCTGGTTCGCGGAAGCAGTTCCGTCGCCCTGAGGCTCGGCGTGACACCGCTCGTCGTCGGCCTGACGATCGTTGCCTTTGGGACCGGCGCTCCCGAATTTGCGATCTCGATCGGCTCGGCGCTCGACGGCAACGGCCCGCTCGCGCTCGGCAACGTCGTCGGATCGAATATCAGCAACGTTTGCCTGATCCTCGGCGTGGCCGCCGTGGTTCGGCCGTTGAAAGCACGGTCCGAGGTCGTCAAACGCGAGACGCCGGTGATGATCTTCATCACGATCGTCTTTCTGATCCTGCTTTACGACGGGGAACTGAGCCGGTTCGACGGCTTCCTGTTGACCGTCGGATCTGTGGCCTACACGGTGCTGACGTATCGTTTGTCGCGCAAATCACGCGACGCACGGGTTGCCGAAGAGTTTACCGAAGCGCTCGAAGACGGAACGCGCCCGGTGTGGAAGGACGGTCTTCTGATCGCCTTCGGGCTTGGATTGCTCGTTCTTGGAGCGAACCTTCTGTTGCGGGGAGCCGTTGATTTTGCGCGCTTGCTTGAAGTCTCCGAGGCCGTCATCGGACTTTCGGTAGTGGCGATCGGTACGAGCCTCCCCGAACTCGCGACCTCGGTGATCGCGGCACGCAAGAACGAACCGGACGTCGCGCTCGGAAACGCGATCGGATCGAACGCGCTGAACATCTTGGCGGTGCTCGGCGTCGCGGCGATGATCAGCCCGATCCAGACTGACGGGATCCGCTCGCTCGATCTGGCCGTTATGCTCGGCAGTGCAGTTCTGCTTGGTGTCCTGCTCGGACGACGATTTGAACTCGACCGGCTCGAAGGCGCGATCCTGCTGATCGGTTATTTCGTTTATATTTACACTTTGTTTCCCTGATTATGCCTCTTTTAGAGATCAGAAAAATCCAACGCCGACCGCTGTCGCGGACGTTCCTGGAGTTCTTCGAATCCGAGAAGGCCAGCGGCATCGTGATGATCGTCTGCACGATCATTTCACTGGCGCTCGCGAATTCGCCGATCGGAAAACAATATATCGATTTCTGGCATCACGACCTTGCCGGAATGAGCATCGAGGTCTGGATCAACGACCTCCTGATGGCGATCTTTTTCCTTCTGATCGGTCTCGAACTTGAGCGCGAAATGTACAACGGCGAGTTGTCGAACCTGCGCACGGCGTTGCTGCCGATCTTCGCGGCTCTCGGCGGGATCGTCTTCCCGGCCGCGATTCACTTCTACTTCAACCACGGACTCCCGACACAGGCCGGCGTCGGCATTCCGATGGCGACCGACATCGCGTTCGCACTTGGCGTTCTCGCGCTGGTCGGGAGCAGCGTTCCGGCCTCGCTGAAGGTCTTCCTCGCCGCGCTGGCGGTGATCGACGATCTTTGCGCGATCATCATCATCGCCGTTTTTTACAGCGGAAAACTCTCGATCGCCTATCTGGCGGCATCGCTCGCGGTTTGGCTCGTTCTCTTCCTGATGAACAAATACGGACGCGTGATGAGCCTGATCCCGTACATGATCGGCGGAGCGCTGATGTGGTTTCTGATGCTGAAATCAGGGGTTCACGCGACGATCGCGGGAGTTTTGCTCGCGTTCACGATACCTTTCTCGGCCAAAGAGGACGATGTTGATTCGCCCTCGTACCGGCTCGAGCATCTTTTGCACAAACCGGTCGGATTCATCATCTTGCCGATCTTCGCGTTGGCCAATACCGGGATCGTTCTCGGCGCCGATTCCATCGCCAAATTAAGCGGTCTGAACGAGATCGGGATCATGGCGGGACTCGTCATCGGCAAGCCGCTGGGTATTGTCCTGCTGACGTTTGCCGCGATCAGCTTCGGCATCGCCAAACTCCCGCTCGATCTCGGTTGGAAACATCTGTTGGGCGCCGGACTGCTCGGCGGCATCGGCTTTACGATGTCGATCTTTATCACGAATCTCGCGTTTGTCGGCAATCCGGTTGAGATCAGCGGTTCGAAGATGGCGATCCTGCTTGCCTCGCTGACGGCGGGAACGGTTGGCTTCATTTGGCTGAAGGCGTTCGGAAGGCCGCTCGATATTGACGACGACGTCGGTTCGATGGATTTCGAAGAAGAGGATTCCTGATATGCAGAAATTCATCACCGTCCCGTTCAAGACCGAGAGCGGCTTGTCGCAGATCGACGGAATCGCGAAATTCTCGCCGGCGGGGATCGTCCTTGAGTTCGAATCGAAATTTCTCGGATTCATCAAGAGCGGGGTCAAGGAGAACGCGATCGCGCTCGAGAAACTTCTCGATGTGAAATTCCGCAAGGGACTGTTCAAGATCGGCACGAAGATCGAGATCCGCCTGCGGAGCTTTGCTGAACTCGCCCAATTTCCCAACACCGACGGCAAGATCGTGCTGAAGATCAAGCGCGACGACTTTGACTCGGCAAAGGATGCCGTCGAACGCCTCAACCGCAGTCTCGAGGAATTCCGGCGCAATCTCGCGCCTGCTCACGTCGGTGTCAGCGAACTGTTCGAGGCCGACACGCAGGAACTCGAGCCGCCGGGATGAAAGGAAAAGTAAAAGGTAAAAAGGGGAAAAGGAAAAAAAGGGAAAATGGAATCGTCTCCGCATTGCCATTTTCCCCTTTTCCCATTTTCCCCTTTTTACCTTTTCCCCATTAAACGCTACCGCGGCGAGAGTTTGAACTCCTTCGGCGGATCGACGCCGAGAAGATTCTTCACGAAGTAATCCCAACGGCGGCGCATCATGTAGTAGCTGTCCGCTCCGTATCCGTGACGTGCGTTCGGGAAGACGATCAGGTCAAAGTCCTTGTTTGCCTTCACGAGCGCGTCAACGACGAGATACGTGTTGTACGGCGGGACGTTGTTGTCCATATTGCCGTGCGCGAGCAGAAGCTTGCCCTTCAGATTGGCGGCGTAATTCTGGTTCGCCTGCTTTTCGTAATTGTCGCCGACGAGCAGCCCGATGTACCTTTCGCCCCAGTCGTCCTCGTAATTGCGGTTGTCGTGATTGCCCGATTCCGAGATTCCGACCTTGTAAAAATCAGGGAAGCGGAACATCGCCGCGGCTGTCGCGAATCCCCCGCCCGAATGTCCCCAAATACCGACGCGATCGAGATCCATATACGGATATTTCGCGGCAAGCTGCTTGAGTCCCGATATCTGGTCCTCGAGCGTGTTGTCGGCCATATTTCCGTAACAAACGTCATGGAACGACTTCGAACGGTCCGGATTGCAGGTGCCGTCGATGATGACCACGATGAATCCCAACTCGGCCAGCGCTTGATGATCGCCGCGCGAGGGCGAGAATGATCGCGATCCGACGCCGCCGCCCTGAGGTCCCGGATAGATGTAGTTGATGACCGGATATTTCTTTTTCGGATCGAGTTTGGTCGGCGAGAACATCAATCCGTAAAGGTCCCAACGGCCGTCACGCGACTTGACCTTGATCGGACGCGGCGGGCGCCATCCGGTGGCGACGAGCTTCGAGACATCGGCCGTTTCAAGCGCGGCGATCAGCTTACCGGTATTGTCGCGGAGCTTGGCGATCGGCGCGGCGTCGGGCTGTGAGTAATTGTCGACGAAATACTTGCCGTCGGGCGAGAGCGAGACCTGATGGTTTCCGACCTCGGGTGTCAGAAGCTTCAGATTCTTGCCGTCGAAGTCGATCCGATAAAAATGGCTGAAATACGGATCGCGGCCGGCTTCGCGACCGTTCGCTTCGAAGTAGATCACGCGGTTCGCCTCGTCCACCGAAAGCATGCGCGTCACGACGAAATTGCCCGTCGTTATCTGGTTCTTCAATTTGCCGCCGCCGTCATACAGATAAAGATGACCCCAGTCGTCGCGTTCCGAGTACCAGATGAACTCATTTGATTTCGACAGGTAACGCCAGTTCGCCGATCCTTGGCCCGACTCGTACTGTGTCGCGACCTTCTCTTCCATAACATCTTTGACCTCGCCGGAAGCCGCATCCGCAAGCCGGAGTTTCGCCGATTTGTGATCGCGGCTCGACGAAATGAACGCGAGTCTCGACGAATCGTTACTCCACTCATTGTCACCAAAGCTTCCGTCGCATGCGATGTCGTCGCAGAGCGTTCCGCGGCGATCGTCGGCGTCCATCTTCAGACGAACCATGTTTCCGTTATCGACGTTGATGATCACGCGATGGATCTTGATGATCTCCTTGTCCTGCGGAATCGGGTACTTCCAAGCTTCGAGCTTGGGTTCGCCGACGTTCGTCGAGACGAGATACATATCGCTCACGTCCCGTTGGTCCTGCTGGAACGTCGCGACCATCTTTGAATCAGGAGACCAAAGCACGATCGGCCGGTTGCTCTTTTTCCAACCGGCATTGTCCGTCGCGTAGCCGAAATTCTCGACGCCGTCCTTGGTCAACTGCGTCTCTTTTTTCGAATCAATATCGACGACCCAAAGGTTCCAATCGCGGATGAAAACCGCCTTCTTTCCATCGGGCGACGTCACCCGGTCACCGAAATTTCGGAAACCCTGAGGTGCCGCCGGGGCATTGATGCCGGCGTCCTTCAGATCCTTGTACGTCGAACGCGAACCGTCAGCCGGGTTGACGACGACGAACTCGTTTCCGGTCGCCGTCGAAACGCGATACCAAAATCGTCCGTCCGGCAGAAACACTGGGCGAACGCCGGCACGATAAACGAGCGGCGCCGTATTGTAGCTGAGCATTTTCTCAGCCCGGGAATAATCGTCCGTGGTAACTGCCGTCTGCGCGCCGGCGACGAACGAAAGAACGAGAATCAAAAGTGCAGCGTTGATCGGGACTTTCGTCTTCATGGGTGCGATTTTACTCGCGAATCGCACTCTAAACAAACGCCGCGAATTCAGGCCGGAAAAGGACTTCGTTAATCGTCACGATTGCGCTAGAATCCAATTCTCGAAGGAGCCATCATGTCGAAGTTCATTTTCTCGTCCCGACCGCTGATCGCGGCGGCGATTTTTGTCTTGTTTGCAGCTGCCGCGTTCAGTCAGGCGCGGGTTTCGGTCCGGCTCGACGCGTCAGGCGCTCCGCGGAATTTCTTTCACGTATCGGAATCGGTCGATGCCAAACCGGGCCCGTTCTGGCTCTTCTATCCGAAATGGATCCCCGGCGAGCACTCGCCGACGGGAATGATCAACGACATGGTGAACCTTAAGTTCACCGCGAACGGCCGGTCTCTCGAGTGGGAACGCGACGACGTCGAGATGTTCGCGTTTCGTGTGAACGTTCCCGACGGCGTGTCGGCGATCGACGTCGATTTCGATTACGTTTCGTTGTCGAACACCATCGCGACGCCGAACCTGGCGCGCATCAAGTGGAACCGCTTCGTCCTTTATCCGCGCGGAGTTGCGAGCGACGACGTCGAAGTTAAGGCTGAGATGAAAGTTCCCGACGGCTGGAAGTTCGCGACCGCGCTGCCGGTTGAAAAAGAGGGCGGATCAAGCGCGTCGTTCAAGCCGGTGACTCTGACGACGTTCGTCGATTCGCCGGCGATCATCGGTAAATACTTTTCAAAACTTACGCTTCGCGGCGGTCCGGTTCCGGTCGAAATGGACATCGCGGCCGAAAGTGAAGACGGTTTGAAGTACAAACCGGCGACGCTCGCGGGTTGGAAAAAACTCGTGTCGCAGGCCGAGTCTTCATTCGGAGCGCATCATTACAATTCGTACAAGTTCCTGCTGACGCTCAGCGGCGAGGGTGGATTTGAAGGCCTTGAGCATCACGAGTCGAGCGAGAACGGCGTCGGCGGAGACGCGCTTTCGTCCCAACGCGGGTTGCTCGATCTCGCCGAACTGCTCGGTCACGAATACGCGCACTCGTGGAACGGGAAATACCGGCGTCCGGCGGGACTTTCGACTCCCGATTTCGAACAGCCGATGCACGGCGACCTGCTGTGGGTTTACGAAGGCTTGACGCAGTACATGGGCAAGGTTCTCGCGACGCGTTCGGGGTTGTGGACCGAGTCGATGTTCCGCGAATCGTTCGCGCAGATCGCGGCCGAACAGGGTGGACGTTCGGGACGCAACTGGCGTCCGCTTGTCGATACGGCGCGCGCCGTGCAGTTCACTTACGATTCGCCGCGGATGTGGCGCAACATGCGTCGCGGAGCGGATTATTACGACGAAGGCGCGCTGGTTTGGCTCGAGGCCGACGTCGTCATCCGCGAGAGAAGCGGCGGCACGAAGTCGCTCGACGACTTTCTTCATGCATTTCACGGCGGGGAATCGGGCGGAGCGAAACTTGTAACGTACACCTTCGAAGACGTCGTCCGAACGCTCAACGACGTTCAGCCATACGATTGGCGTTCGTTCTTTATCGATCGCGTTTACAAGGTGAGA